>JBGSVC010000366.1:0-3593 GCA_041753175.1 Planctomycetaceae bacterium | reverse complement strand
GGTGTTTGAAAAGAAGGATGCTTTAAATAGGATTTGAACTTGAAATAACGAATTGATCTTCAGGTTACCGCAGCAATCACACCGACTGTTTAATGACGCCTCTTCACCGTTGACGGGGCCAAACATTCTACAAATCCGGCTTTGCTCACACTGAACAACTTAACCAGAAATATTGCGAAACCCTTTTCTTGTCAATGATCTTGAATACCAAATTTGACGTTTTGAGAAGGATTCTTAACGAATCAACAAAAATCTCGCTTCACACTGGATTTTACCGAGCCAAAACCGATCAAATTGACTCCCGGAACATTCTTTTTTCTCAAGGCCCCGCCCTTGTTTTTGATCACGGATTTGATCCAGCGACACAAGCCTTTATCTCCTCGTCTCCCACTCTCAACCCACGTCGATCCCTTGGTATCAACTCAGATCACTCCTGCGTTCCTGGCCATCTCCTGCACTGTCTTGACAGTCACCGGCGAGATCACACCACTCTGTGTGACGATACCGGCGATCAATTCTGACGGTGTGACATCAAAGGCAGGATTATAAACCGGCATCCCCTCGGGTGCCGTTCGCTTTCCAAAGCCACAGCAGATCTCTTCGTCGCTGCGCTGCTCAATCGGGATGCCGCTCCCATCGGCTAACGTGAAATCAAATGTGCTCCATGGAGCCGCAACATAAAACGGAATCCCGTGCATCTTTGCCAGGCACGCCACACCATAAGTTCCAATTTTATTGGCCGCATCACCATTCGAGGCAATTCGATCAGCGCCCACAATCACGCGTTGAATACGCCCTTCCTTCATGACCTGCGCCGCCATCGAATCACAGATCAACGTTGCCGGCACTCCTCTTGACTTTAGCTCCCACGCCGTCAGACGTGCCCCCTGCAACAGCGGTCGTGTTTCATCAGCATACACGTGAATCTTCTTTCCGCATCGATCTGCTTCAAAAATCACTGCAAGCGCCGTCCCGTCACCTGCTGTCGCCAATGCCCCTGTATTGCAATGCGTTAAAACGCCATCTCCCGTCTCAAAAAGCGCCGCTCCATGACGACCGATTTGCGAGCAAATTTCGATATCTTCTTCTCGAATGCGATGCGCTTCTTCCAGCAATTTCTCCAGGACTTCAACTTTTGACTGGGCCGAAATTCTCGACATAAAGGCTTTCATCCGGTCCAGCGCCCAGAATAAATTCACCGCTGTCGGCCGAGATTCCGCCAGATAACTCGTTACGTCATCAAGCGCACGTGCCAAATTCTCTCCAGCACGCTGCATGCCCACCACCACACCATAAGCCGCAGAAACTCCAATCGCCGGAGCACCTCGCACGCTCAGATTGCGAATCGCCGTAAACACCTGCTCGCGCGTCCTGCATTCCAGAAAGGTTGTCTCTATGGGCAACTTCGTTTGATCCAGTAACCTTAAATATCCGTCTGCTCCACCGATCCACTCGATGGCTTGTAGCTGTAAAGACATCGTCTTATTTCTCTCCAAAGATTGATGAAACATTCCTATGACGACCAGCCGTCATCTCTTCTGATTGCTCATGCAATCTCGTTGATTTCGCCCTCAAGCGAATCACTGGCCAACTCCTCTTCAAGACCGCTGTCGTCAGGACTGCTGTCTTCAAGACCGCTGACTTCCTTCTTCTCAAGCATCACAATGCGCATGCTCGAAATCTTCAGCTCACTATGATACACCCAACACGGCGGCATCGTGAATTCGTCAAATTCGCCGATCCGATAAAACATCACGGCGTCCGCACTGGTCACATCCGGACGCGCTAATCGCAACAACGACTCATACAACCGACGTCCAGGCTTGAGATCTGCTGCCATCTTATAAGGAGGATCAAAAAAGATAACCTCCATCGGCAATAAATGAGGGACATTCTTCGGACGAAACGAACATCGCATCACATCCGTCCGCCAGCATAACACCTGATCCTCAATCCCCAGCATCGCCACATTCTGCTTGAGCAACTCAAAGGCGACCACGTCATATTCGAGCAGAATTGCCCCACGTGCCCCACGACTCATCGCCTCCAACCCCAACGAGCCGGTTCCTGCACAAATATCAGCGACGATCTTCCCCTCGACCATCCCCTCAATATGAGAAAACAGCGTCTCCTTGGCGCGATCCGTGATCGGTCGAGTGATGTCTCCCGGATTGACTGCCAACTTCCGACGTCGATATTTTCCCGCTATAATCCTCATCACCTCATCTTACAGACTCAAGCAGTATTAGGAAATCAACCCGACTTGCTTTTCTCGACTTCACTCACCTCAAAATCCAAACTTCCGATCACCTCGTTGATACTTCCCATATCGCAGCAATGCCTTTCCAAGATAGTAGGGCAAGTCCGAAGCGATCATCCCCGCCTGCGACATCTCCTCGGCTGCAAGATCTCCCGCCATCCCATGCAGATGCACTGCCAGACATGCCGTCTGAAACAAATCAAACAGCGTTTGAGCCAACAGGCCGGTCAAAAACCCCGTCAACACATCCCCGCTCCCCCCCGTCGCCATCCCCGGATTTCCCGTCGTATTGACCCACTCCCGCTCTCCATCGGTCACAATCGTCTCATGCCCTTTAAGCACCAGCACCACTCCCGTTTCACCTGCATACGCCCGCGCAAACTTCATCCGCTCGGCCTGCACCTCCGCCGTTGAAACTCCCACCAATCGCGAAAACTCTCCCGGATGAGGCGTCAACACGGTCCCATCCGTACGCTCCCGTAAGACCTCCTGATACTCCACCAGACAGTTCAATCCATCGGCATCAATCACCAGCGGCGCCTTCACCTCACGGCACATCCCCACGACCAACCGCTTGACACCCTCCGACTGACCACACCCCGGCCCAACCGCCACTCCGGTGCAACCGCTCGCAACCGCCATCACTGTTCTCAGCGCATCTTCTTCTTCTCCAACGCAGTCAGTCTCACGACAACCAAGCCCGACCGTCATATACGACGGTTCCCCACTTGCCACCAGCGGCAAGCATCGCTCCGGCGTCGCAACGCTCACCAGCCCCACGCCGCTCCGCAGCGCAGACTTCCCGGCCAGTATCGCCGCCCCTGTCATCCCCCAACTCCCCGCCACAATCAGCGCCTTTCCAAACGTTCCCTTGTGCGCTCCCACTTCCCGATCAGGAAACTCCGGCAACCCCCTTTTTAGCTCTCCATGACTCACGATCAATCTCCTCTGGGTTATTTCTTACGATAGACGAAACACCCACCACCATAACACCACGACGCCCTCCCGCAAAATGCAATACTTCGCTCGTTCCTCACGATTCCAGCTTGTCAGAGACCGAAGTCGAGCTGCCCTGCTATCGCCTCGCGCTCGCAGGCGGTACGATGACCGTTGGCATGCGAGGCTTCCTGTGTCAGGAGAGATGATTGATCCAATAACCAACCATCCCACCGATGCCACATGTTGACCCTCCCACCATGCATTTCAGATTCGAATCCGCCCCTGAGAAAATCTACACTCTGCTGACTCACCCTCCCCCCTCCGTGTCCTCCGTGCCTTGTATGTTACCAAAGTCATCAAATGCTACACTGAAGACACCCTTCAAAGAACCGGC
>JBGSVC010000365.1:0-12103 GCA_041753175.1 Planctomycetaceae bacterium | reverse complement strand
GTCCCACAGTTCCATCTGTCTGATGCCAGGAGTGTCGACAAGCCAACTATCCTCGGCGAAGGGAATCAACTGTGCTGTGGTTGTCGTATGCTGCCCTTTGCGAGATTCGACAGAGACCTCATGTGTTTTGAGATTCAAACTGGGGATAAGTGCATTGAGTAGCGACGATTTTCCGACGCCGGATTGTCCTGTCAGGACGGTTGTTTTTTGAGTCAGTGTCGCGCTCAGCAGGTCAAAGCCCTCACCTGTTTTAATCGATGTCATGGCGACCTGATATCCGATGCGGCGATAGATCTGTGCGACTTGACCAGGCCAGGGATCATCCTGTTCAAGCAAATCAATTTTATTGATGACGATGATCGGGGTAATGTTTTGCTTTTCTGCGACAACCAGAAAACGATCGATCAGGTTGGGCTTGAGTTGGGGGTCGGCAGCCGATCCGACGATGAGCACCTGATCGATGTTCGCCGCGATGATGTGTTCACGAGCTTTGGCAGATCGTGAAAGTGTGGTCCTGCGGGACGCGACGGCTGTGATGACGCCAGTGGAGTCGTCTTCGGGAATAATCGAAACATAGTCGCCGGCGACGACCGCAGACCGTGTGGATTGAGCAATCGTGCGCAGTAGTTTTCGGACGGAGCATTGGAGCAGTTTGCCATCATTCAATCTGACAGTGCAGGCATTGGAACCGATCGCCCTGAGAACCCGCCCCTGGAGGATTTCAGAAGTGTGGCGATCTGCTGAATCAGGATTGGTTTTGACTGTTCTGTATCGTGTTTTCTGCCCTTTACCAGACATGCGTTCGCTGGCCTGGAGTTGTTCAAAGACTTGATCATCTTCGGGAGAAAGCTGCTGCTGAAACTTGACGCGTTCCTTGTTGCCCCGGTTTTTCTTAAATGCCACCCGTTTCTTGATGTGCTCGGGTTGGTCTTGTTGATCGTCATTGTCGGAAGGGTGATCTTTAGTCATCGACATCGCCTGTCACGCAATCGCCTGTCACTGTGCTTCTCGCCCGAAGCACATGAGGGTGATGTCATCGTTTTGCGGACGTCCATTTGCATGCCGTTTGACGTCCACAAGAATGGCTTTGCCAAGTTCGTTCGTATCAGCAGATCCAGCACTGACAAAATCTCGCAAGTGTTCGACGGTGTAAAGTTCACTTTGGTGGTTCATCGCTTCGCTAACACCATCGGTGTAAATAACAAATGTTTCGCCGGGGTTGATTTGTCGTGTTTCGACTTCGTAATCATAGTCTTCCATAACGCCCAGCGGGACACCAATATTATCTTCGGAGAACTCTTCAATACTGCCATCGGGTTTACGAATCATGGGAGACATGTGGCCTGCGTTGACCAACGTAAGTTGATGATTGACCATATCAATAATGATCAGCACAAACGTAACGAAACGTCCTTCGACGGCTTTGGCGCACATGTGATTATTGATCACGTAGGCAGCTTTTTTGGCATCGTCCAGGAATTCGACCGTACAACGCACGACGCTGGAAATCCGCGACATCACCAAAGAAGCAGGAACGCCTTTACCCGCAACATCACCGAAGGCCAGACAGATCTTGCCTTCACCCAAAGTGATGATATCGTAATAGTCGCCTCCGACAGCCTGGGCGGCTTCGTAGGAAGCATAAAATTTGTAGCCTGGGCGTTGTGGGAGATCGTCGGGGAGAAGAGCGCGTTGTACGTTCTTGGCGATCCGCATTTCGTTGTCGTACTTTTGTTTTTCTGCAAAGCTGGCCAACAAACGTGTGTTTTCATAACACAAGGCGGCTTGTCCGGAGACCGCCAGCAGCAGGTCGAGATCGTCTGGCCGAAACTGACTGATCGGGTTTTGTGTGTCGATGTTGATTGCTCCAATCGGCTCGCCATCGAGAGAAAGCATGGGCACGCACATGATTGAGCGAATCGTCAGATTGGAGATCGATTCACTTCCCGAAAAACGCAGATCGCTGGATGCATCGGCCGAGAGAATACCAGTCCGTTCATCAAGAACTTTATTGAGAATCGTTTTGCTGATGCGGATAGACTCATCAAAATCAGCTCGTCTGTGTTTGAAGGAACGGGGAACAATTTGCCCATGATCGTCTTTGAGCAAGATACAGCCTCGATCGGCTTGAGGAAAAATTGAGAACAATGTATCGAGGATCTTGGGGAGCATGGCGTCGAGGTCAGGAGTTCCCGCCAGAGATCGACTGATTTCCAGAATGGCTTTGAGTTTGACTTCCGGTTTCACATTCAAAGATCCAAAACCTGCCCCCAGATCAGCAGCTCCCATAATAGTCTGGCTGTTATCTTCGGCGCTCAAATCAACATTGACGGGACGACGATTCTTGGGGTTCGAATCATCCTTCGAGAGAACGGTTGGGTGGCTAAGTCCACCCGGGCTTGATTTCGACCCAGCCGAGACTGCAGGCTGAGAAGACGCTGGCACCTTTTCCGTATTGGCTCCATCAGCAAATCGAAACAACATCGGACCCAGTTTGAAACGGTCTTCATGCTTGAGTTGAACAGGCGATTCAATCTTTTCGCCGTTGAGAAAAGTCCCGTTTCCACTACCCAGATCTTCGAGCATCACCTTGCCGTTGGTCAACGTGACTTTGGCATGTCGACGAGAAATCATGTTCGATTGCAGGACGATATCACAGTCAGGATGTCTGCCTAAAACCATATCCTGTGGTTTTAGTTCGAATGTTGTTGCTTCGCCGCCTTGGAGAAGAATGATCTGAGGCATGATTACTGAGCCACTTTCTACACAGTTCTCAAGACTATTGGGTGACACGATGATCCCCGACAGTCTATTGACGATCAACTTCGTGTCGATTTTCTAAATTCTAACAACGCCTGAAACTCCAAATGTTTGACCATCCCATCCATGGAAATTTTCAGCCCGGTGAGGAGATCAACGGCCTGCCAAGAACTTCAATCACTCAGTCCGAAGCATTGCGTTTCAAGAGTATCGTGTTCCGACAGAGTTTTCCTTTTGACATAGGAAACTTTTTTGTTGGACCATTCTAGTTTAGCTGGGATTGCGTTTTTTGCCCACTGTCTCGGAAGATTAGAGCCTACAAAACAAAAAATCCCTGACTCTCAATCGAGGAGTCAGGGGTTTTAACGATCTTAAAAAACTTCAAGCTCGAATCATCGGAATGATGGCGACGGTTGAAGATGCTTGATCAGTTGACTTCTGGCTGGGATTGATAGGTCTGGGAAGGCTCAGCGGTTTTGCGGTAACCCAGGTCGCGAATAACTTCCAGAACCTCGCTCCAGGTGGGAAACTGGCGTCCACTGCGACGTTTGTAGTCGTCGATGGCTTTCATGAATTCAATTTCGTCACCAGAGTAATCACGTTCGCAGGTGGTGGGATCGATTTGTCGTCGTCGCTCGACTTTACGACGATCTGCGTTTCTTCGCTCAACTCCATCTGGAGATTTTGAAACGACGTCAGGTGTTTGCAATTCTGAGCGACGCTCTGTTTTTTTTCGTCGATCGTATTTCAATCGTGGCGAGCGACGATCGACGACCAGGACAGATTCAGTGTGCGATTCTTTTTTCATTGTGATCCACCTCGTTGCGGAAACCCGTTTTAACTGACGTCCTCCCTCGGGACGCTCCTTCAAAAAGACCATCCCGCATGCAGGATGATCAACTGACTCAACTATGCGCCATAAACAACTCACGGGCTGGATGTATCGATTACAAAAGCCTGTGGAATTGAGGAAACAAACGAGGGTCTTCCGTTTATAGGGGCTCTGACGATTGTACACAGTCCCCTCCCCTGCCCTGGACACGATTTGGAATGGCTCTGCCGGGACTGTGGAAAACGAAGTTTGGCTGTTAAGGATCAAGAAAAAGGCAGGCCCAGACTTGCAGCGAACCGGGTGTTTGCACATAATGTCGCTTTGGTATTGAGGCCATCAGCCACAATCCCTGCACCCCTAGCTCAATTGGATAGAGCATCGGTCTACGGAACCGAAGGTTAGTGGTTCGAGCCCACTGGGGTGCATTCTGACATACGACGACTCTTGGTGACTTTCGTTGCCAAGAGTCTTGTCATGTAAGCAGTTACAACAAGTGCAGTCGGATGCTCCGTTTGTATTCAAATTGACAGTATCTGACGGCTGTTGAAAGCTTGTGTCAGCACTTTGTACAAGTGGGACGACAAGCTTTTCCGCTGCTGGTCGCTTTTCAGGTGGTGCTGGAAGTGACTGGATAGCTTCCACCTGCTTTTGCATTTCGATGTGGGTGTAGGTGTTCATCGTGAGGTTGATGTCTGAGTGTCGGGCGAGGGTTTGAGCCACTTTAGGGCTTACCCCAGCCCTGCTCAGGTTGCTGATGAACGTGTGGCGATTGGAGTGGAAGTCGGCGAACAGTCCTTGTTCGTCTTGGTAGGGGATGCCAGCCAACTTGAGATCTGCTTGCATCATTTTGCAGGTTTTGCGAAGCCAGCCCCCGGCAGACTTCAGATTAAAGACGGGCGTGTCTGGTTTCAGGTTCGCATTGGTAGCCAGGTGAAGCTTGAGTTTTTCGGCGACAAGTTCGTGTAATGGCAGCACATCTCGTTTGCGTCGCTTACTATGAATCGCCAGGACAGAGACGGTGGGTGGATCTGCCTTAAAGTCGAGGGAGGAAACTGTGAGTGAGGCCAGTTCGCCCCGACGTAGCCCAGTCCAAGCGGCCATGATGTAGAGCAATGCCCGTTCTGGTCCCGTTAGGCCTTCGAGGAACGGTGCACTTTCGGTGGCATCGATCAACTTCGTGAATTCGTTAGGAGTGAGCGCACGACGTTCGTGCCTCAAATCCTGATCAACTTTCAGTTTCTTCAAACCCCGTAGCGGATTCTCTGTCAGGTAGCGGTGATCGATCAGCCAGTTGACGAAGACTCCTAAGCAGGTCTGATAGAAATTACTGGTCCGATTGGAAAATCTCTTCTTCGTGTTGCGTTGTTTGGTGAGCCAGTCCCCTACCCTGTCAGCTTTGATATCAGTTGGTTTCTGACATTTGGTGCCTGCGATGATCGCATTGATTCGGCTGACGGTCTGGCTGACGTGCTTAGCGCTGTCGCCCTTGTTTTTCAGGTGTTTCTCAAAACGCTCGACCAGTTTTGCGAGACTCTCCACATGCATCGGAGTTGGTTCTTCGAGGCCTGCAGAAATTCGTTCCTGGCGTCTAAGCTCTTGAGCCAGCATCGCCTGGGCGGCGGCTTTGTCATTGCAGAGAGGAACACTGCGAAGGATGCCGTCCGCATCGCGGAGACGCCCGTACCACTTTTTGGCGGTTTTGGTGATACGTTCCCCGGTTGCGGGATCTTTTGCGGTGTAGGTTGGCTTGAAGAGAGAGGCCATCGGTTCTATCCGTTCGCTTGCTTGGATTGTTGTTCAAGGAAATCTTTGATGACACTGACCGGCCAGCGAATGCTCCGACCTAGTTTAATCGGTTGGGGGATCTTGCCGGCATCGCGAAGCCGGTAAACGTTTCGTTCGGACATTTTCAACCGCTGGGCAACTTCCTTAGCGGTGTAAGTTTCTGTGTCGTGGTTTGAATTGCCTTCCATGGCGAGTCTTTCTTGAAACGAGGAAATTAAAAAGGAATGTCAGCCGGTTTGATGTAGGTTCCGGCATCGATCGCTGCTAAACGCCACTTTTCCTGCCAGCGGTGTTCCAAATCTGGATTCATACTGTTGAGGTCGCGAAGTTCGTCAATGATGTCTTCGAAGTCATTGATTTGGTGTCCTCGTCGGCCAGCGCTGCGTCCGAGAACGCACTGAATTGTTTTTAATCCTCGTGGATCGTTGATATTGATTCGTTTCAGTGGTGGCTTTCTACGTTCTAACTTTTCTCCTGGGAGGCCAGCATCTTTGATAAATCTACGCGTGATCCGCTTCCAGGCGGGCAAAGTTTCCGCTCGCGTCTGATGATTGTTCTCTCGATCTGGTTTTGTTTTGGTAAGGCGAAACCAAGGGCGTTCTTCTCCGAGTAGCTTATCCACAATTGGTGATAACCCTCCGAGGATATCGTCGGCCTTCCGATCTCCAAATTGCGATAACCAGGCACCGGCAATCTGGAGTTCAACTCGTGTGGCATGCTGCGGCAGCGATCCGCCCCAGCGCTTTTGAACCATGCCTAGCAAGTATTCAGGCCCCTTTGTCATGACCTCTTCGCGTTTGTCGTAGGCAATCAATGCGACTGAGTTTTTCGCACCGACTTTAAAACCGGTGCGTTTACGATCGATTTGATATTCATGGGCGTATTTAGCCGAGGTAGTGAAGTGTTGGTGTCGAAAGGCTTTCACGAGTTGGCTGCGAATGTTCAGATCAGGGAGATCAATGGCGATATCGATACGTCGGACCCATTCATCGACCAGCATGCCACCCAGTTCCCTGACCACTCGATGAGCGAATTCCCGGCATTCCGTAGCACTCCTATTTAGGCATTTTTCCCCAGGGACTTTGAAATAAAAGTTTGGTAGTTTTCGGTCTGAGTCGTCACGGTCGGAGAAGGCGAGAAGACCAAACGGTGTATCCAGGACGTATGTCTGGCGGGCTTGTCGACCCGATCCTAACCCCGTAGGCCTCAGTAGGCAGGCGTAGTCCGCGACATTGTAAATGATGCTTTGGTTGATTTGGCGGGCTTCACTTTGACATTGGAACAGTCGAATAAACGTCTCTCGGCTGTCGATTTCGCTCCACATGACACAGCCTGCCAGTTCCAGCCAGTCGATGGCGACGACTGCTTTGCCTCTCTTTTTGGTCTCATTCCCATGGCTAGTGCATGGATACGAGTTACTAAGGCTCGTATCCATGCTGTCACGGTTCGTATCATCGATAGACAACTCCTGCGGAGCAGCTTGCCGTCGCGTGATCCGCTCCGGCCGCTGTCCTTCGGAGTTGTCTGAGTTGTGGTTATCAGCTTCCATGCTGGTTGCCTTTCGTAATCAGTTTCTAGTACGTTTTGAAGCGACGATCCGAATAGTCGAGACTAAACCAGATATTGGCCTTTTGAGCTAACGGCACGTTATTGATTCCTGAGGTTTGGCGATCAATATACAATTCCTCGTCGTCATACATGCGTCCGGTATCTCCAAAATAAACGCATTTCTTGACGGGGTTGCTAGTTACATGTCCTTCCTGGCGAAACTTTGGTTCGCCCATGTGCAAGTTCTCAGCACAGGCATTACAGATGCCTTGAATGAGTTGGTTCAGACTTAAACCGGATTCTTCGGCAGCATCTTTGAGTTTCTTGTGGATCGCGGCATCGAACCGTACTTGAAAGGCAACTTTGCCTTCCTCGTGGGCTCCCGCTGGTATTTCTGGCGGTTCTTGACTGGTTGTTGATATCGCTGACTTCTTACGTGGCATTATGACCTCCATTGGCAAAGTGTGTCTGCATGGTAAGTGTCATGGGCAGTATCGTCAATAGGTGCATCGGTGGTTTTATTGGGAATTCATATTCGCGCGTTCCCCTTGCTGAACTGGCTCTTTGTTGCGATCTGGCTCAAGGCTGACAGGATCTCCTCTGCAATACCTAACGCAAAGGGTTGGGTGGTGATGGCGTCCCAGGCTGGCAAGGGAAATTGAAAAGTATTCGACTAAAAACAGAAGAAGACCTCGGAATCGAGCCCCTCCAACAGCAGTCGCTGCTCTCGTCTGAGCCATCATCATCGGCCTCAGCTATGGTGAAGGCCGACGATGACAGCTCCGACGACAGCAGCTTGACCGGCGCATGAATTTGTTTTCAAATAACGAATGTTCCAGCGTTTTATGAGTAATATCGAATTAGTTTATTGGATGTGAAAATTGATGACTCTACCTGCATTGTTGAATATTCCGCTTTTCGGTAGCCTGAAATCTTATTCACCGTATTGACTGAGATTATCTCCGGCTCATTATCGTGTTTTGTCAATGCACACGTATCTCAAATATTGTTTATGACAAATGAACCTAACCTCGAAAATGAGTTGATCAAGACGCTTGAAGTCCTCAAGTACTCTTACCGTCCTGATATCTGTAACAGGGCGTCCCTTGAGCAAAACTTCCGCGAGAAATTTGATTCGCTCAATCATGTCCGCCTGACCGATGGAGAGTTCCAACGCCTGCTTGATGAGATTGTCACCCCCGACGTTTTCACTGCCGCTCACACGCTCCGCAATCGGAGCAGCTTCACCCGCGATGACGGCACCCCGCTCAACTTCACGCTCGTCAACATCGACGACTGGTGTAAGAACACGTTCGAAGTCGTCAGCCAACTTCGGATCAACACCGACTACAGCCACCATCGGTATGATGTCATCCTGCTCATCAACGGCATCCCCGCCGTTCAAATCGAACTCAAGACTCTGGGCATCAATCCACGACGGGCCATCGAGCAGATCGTCGAATACAAGAACGATCCCGGCAACGGCTACACCCGCACGTTGCTCTGCTTCGTGCAACTCTTCATTGTTACCAACCGCGACAGCACCTACTACTTCGCCAACAACAACGCCCGCCACTTCGCTTTTAACGCCGACGAGCGGTTCCTTCCCATCTACGAGCACGCCCGGCTCGACAACTCGAAGGTCAAGGGGATCGACGCCTTCGCCGAAGCCTTCCTCGCCAAGTGCACCCTCGGCCAGATGATCAGCCGGTACATGGTCCTGGTTGCCAGCGAGCAGAAGCTGATGATGATGCGGCCTTATCAGATTTACGCCGTCAAGAACATTGTCGAGTGCATCGAGAGGAACCTCGGCAACGGCTATGTGTGGCATACCACAGGAAGCGGAAAAACGCTCACCAGCTTCAAGGCCTCCACGCTGCTCAAGGCCAACTCTACAGTCGACAAATGCATTTTCGTCGTTGACCGCAAAGACCTGGATCGTCAGACCCGTGAAGAGTTCAATCGCTTCCAGGAGGGTTGCGTCGAGGAGAATACCAACACCGGAGCACTCGTCGATCGTCTGCTGTCCGATAACGCTGCCGACAAGGTCATCTCTGCACCATCCAAAAGCTCGGCCTGGCGCTCGACGAAAACAGCAAACGCAACAAGGGCCGGGAAAAGCGGGGCCAGGCGACTTACAAAGATCTCCTCGAACCACTGCGCGACACAAGGATGGTCTTCATCTTCGATGAATGCCATCGCTCCCAGTTTGGCGACAATCACCAGACCATCAAAGAGTTCTTCCCCAAAGCCCAGCTCTTCGGTTTCACTGGCACGCCGATCTTCGAGCAGAACGCCAGTTACAAACGGATCGAAGGGGATGTCCAAACACTGAAAACTACGGAGGACCTCTTCCAGCAGGAACTGCATGCCTACACGATCACGCATGCCATCGAAGACCGAAACGTCCTCCGTTTCCATGTCGACTATTTCAAACCCGAAGGGAGGGAGATCAAGCCGGGCGAGACACCCGCCAAGCGTGCCGTGGTCGATGCCATCCTGGCCAAGCACGACGCGGCCACCGGCGGACGCAAATTCAACGCCCTACTCGCCACGGCGTCTATCAACGATGCGATCGAGTACTACATCCTCTTTCAGCAAGCGCTCGCCGAGCGGCAACAGGCCGATCCCGAGTTTATTCCGCTAAGTATCACCGCCGTTTTTTCCCCTCCCGCCGATGTCAGCCCCGACGTCCGGCAGTTGCAGGAAGATCTCCCCCAGGAAGAGGCCGACAACAAGGTTGAACCCGATCGAAAGAAGCAGGCGCTGACCGGCATCATCACCGACTACAACGCCCGGTTCGGCACCAATCACCGCATCGAAGAGTTCGATCTCTACTACCAGGACGTTCAAAAGCGGATTAAAGATCAGCAGTTCCCCAATGCCGACCTCCCGCAAAAAGGCCGCGAGAAGCTCGATATTACCATCGTCGTCGATATGCTCCTCACCGGCTTCGATTCCAAATACCTCAATACGCTGTACGTCGATAAAAACCTCAAGCATCACGGCCTGATTCAGGCGTTCAGCCGCACCAATCGCGTCCTCAACGATACCAAACCCTACGGCCACATCCTCGACTTCCGGGGACAGCAGGAAGCCGTCGATGCAGCCATCGCTCTCTTCTCTGGGGTGGACGTCGAACAGGCCCGCAAAATCTGGATCGTCGATAAGGCTCCGGTCGTCATCGACAAGCTCAAGGAGGCAACGGCCGCTCTGGAAACGTTCATGCAGTCGCAGGGGCTCACTGGCCAGCCCGACGATGTCGCCAACCTCAAGGGGGACGATGCCCGTGCCGCGTTCATCAAGCACTTCAAGGAAGTGCAGCGGCTGCAGACTCAGCTCGACCAGTACACTGACCTCACTCCCGAACAGGAACAGGTCATCGAAGCCATTCTCCCCAAGGACGACCTGAACGCCTTCCGGGGTCAGTATCTGGAAACCGCTCAGAGGCTGCGGGAGCAACGTGAAAAGCCTGGCGCAAAGGTTGAAACCGTCGTCGATCAACTCGAATTCGAGTTCGTCCTGTTTGCCAGCGCGGTGATCGATTACGACTACATCATGAAGCTCATCACCGACTTCCAGGCCCAGGGGCCGACCAGGTCAACGATGAGCCGCGAACAGCTCATCGGCCTGATCGCCGCCGACTCGAAGTTCCTCGACGAGCGGGACGCCATTACCGAGTACGTCCGTGGCCTCAAAGCGGGTGAAGGGCTCGACGAAGCGGCCATCCGCACCGGATACCAGCGGTTCAAGGACCAGAAGCACGCTGCGGAACTCGTCGCGACCGCCCGGAAGCATGGACTGCCGACCGAGGCGGTTCAGACGTTCGTCGATGGCATTCTCGCCCGCATGATCTTCGATGGGGAACAGCTCACCGAACTGCTGGCCCCGCTGGAACTCGGCTGGCGGGCCCGCACCGAGAAGGAACTGGCCCTGATGGCCGACCTCGTCCCGCTCCTGAAGAAACGCGCCGGCGGCCGCGACATCTCGGGACTCCAGGCGTACGAGGAATAAGCAATGGCCAAGGATTACCAAACAATATTGATGCCGAAGTTGCGGTTTCCGAAGTTTCGGGATACTTGGAAACGGACACAGTTGTCGCCGCATCTGGAAGATTGTTCTTCAAGAGTGCCTTCAGAAACACAATTGCCAGTTTTTACTTCTTCACGAACGGGCCTTATTCCTCAAGATGAATACTATGGAGGTCAGGTGCGGCCGAACGAGAACGAGTACGGCCGAGTTCCTGACGGTTGTTTTGTCTATCGCCATATGAGTGACGATGGTGTCTTCGCGTTCCATATCAACGGAACTGGCGGTGACATTGCCGTCAGCAAGGAATACCCCGTGTTTCGCGCCGTGGGCCTAAATTCACAGTTCCTCTTGTACAAGCTCAATCACGGACCAGATTTCAAAGCATTCGCAATTGCTCAGAAGGCAGGTGGCACGAGGACTCGCCTGTATCTCAGTAAACTCCGCAGCTTTGAAACGCTGCTGCCGTGTACACAGGAGCAGCGGAAGATCGCCGAGTGTTTGACGTCGCTGGACGAGTTGATTGCGGCGCAGGGGCGGAAGGTGGCGGCGCTGGCGGCTCACAAGCAAGGCCTGATGCAGCAGCTCTTCCCCCGCGAAGGCGAAACCCTCCCCCGCCTGCGGTTTCCCGAGTTCCGGGATGAACCGGAGTGGGAACAGAGGAAACTGTCATCGTCGATTGAATTGATTTCAGGTGTCCACCTTTCTCCGGATCAATACAGCGTAGATGGGGAAGTGCCTTACTTCACAGGACCATCAGACTTCACCAATGATCCAATCAGTGTCGAAAAATGGACGGACAAGTCCGAAAAAACGGCAAAGATCGGTGATACGCTTATCACGGTAAAAGGCAGTGGTGTTGGTGCGCTTTGGTATTTAACACTCCCCTGTGTCGCGATGGGACGACAGCTTATGGCTGTTCGCGCAATTGATTGCTCCAGCCACTACGTGCACTGTTTCCTTGCTACGAAACAATCGCGATTTGAAGATTTGGCATCCGGAAACCTCATTCCCGGCCTAGCTAGAGGCGACATCTTGGAAATGGAAACGCCGTTCCCTTCCGTTGCCGAGCAGCAGCGAATCGCCGACTGCCTGTCCACACTCGACACTCGGGTCGCCGCTGAGAACGAGAAACTAGCCGCTCTCAAG
>JBGSVC010000364.1:0-2679 GCA_041753175.1 Planctomycetaceae bacterium | reverse complement strand
GGAGGAGGGCGTTAGGGATTAGGGGTGGATTAAGAAGTTAAAATCATGGCAAAGTTCATCCATGTCGATGGATTAAACAGGGGCGAATTTGAGGGTAGCATAGCGGTGGGAGGCTGGGGGAAGTTGATGGACATTAAAAGGTCCGTCTTGTTTTGTGTTGGGTTTGTTATTTGCCGAAGCAGCAGAGGTATTCCTGGCGAGTGCCGTTTTCGCGGACAGCGACACGGGTGTAGAGTTTGTTATCGGTAATCACGATGGAAGCGAAGGATTCGTCGCCGAGTTGGTTTTGGGCGAGTTCCTGATAGGAATCAGGTGAGGCTTTGAAGACCCAGGTTTGTCCTTTTTCGTTGGTGGCGTAGATGTTGCCACCGGCGAGGATGGGTGAAGCTGAGACTGGTCCGCCGAGGCGTTGTTTCCACATTTCTTTTCCGTCGGACGAGCGCCAGCAGAACATGATGCCCTGATCCGTGAAGCCGTAGAGGTAGCCATCGTGAACGAGCATTGACTGTTCGTAGCATTTCTGGTTATTGGTCCAAAGGATTTGATTTGAGCCATCGGCTTTGAGGCAGACGGTTTCAGGTTTGGGGTAGCCGCCACTGGCAAAGATTGTGTCGCCTTCCCAGACGATGGTGCCGCAGGTTGCCATGGTGGTGGCGTTGGTTGACCAGAGTTCTTTCCCATTGGCGGGATTATAAGACGCGACGAGTTCGCAACCGGAGATCAGGAGTTGGTCTTTGCCAGCCAGGTTGGCGATGATGGGGGATGAGAAGCTGAGTTTTTCAGGTCGTGGCGTTTTCCAGGCAGGCTTGCCGGTTTTTTGGTCGAACCCAGCCAGGTAGCCGCCGAGGTCATAGTCGGCTGCGATGATGACGAGGTTGTTGTAGAGAACAGGAGAGGGTGCGTAGCCGTATTCGTAGACTTTGGGAGTGAAGGGGCCTGCGTCAATGGACCAGAGAGGCTTGCCGTTGTGGTCGAGGCTGGCGAGGGTGAGTTTGTCGTGATGATGAAAGACGACAAAGAGTTCGTTGCCGTTGCTGGCGATGGTGCAGGAGGCGTGTGTATTTTTGTTGTGGATGTTGGGGAAGCCTCCGCGTGAGACTTCGCGAATCCAGAGTTGTTTGCCGGTTTTCTTGTCGAAGGCGACGACTCCCTGAACTTGCTGGGCTTCATCGGCGGTGGCGAGGAAAATACGGTCGCCGACGATGGTGGGTGTAGAGTGGCCACGTCCGACGATGGGAGTTTTCCAGAGAAGGTTTGTTTGAGGTCCGAATTCGACCGGGGGGGTTTGTCCGGCTTGAGCGATGTTGTTGTGATTGGGGCCGCGCCAATTAGGCCAGTCGTTGGGTGAAAAATCGGCGGCGTTTGTTTGTAGGGCAGATTGAGAGAGCAACAGAGAGAGGAGGCCGGCGAAAAGAATGCGCATGTCAGTCTTCCTGAAGCAATGATCTCCACCAGACGGTTTGGACTGGGAGGAGAGGTGGGGCGGGAATGAGAGTGATAGGGAGCATTATAACATAAGAGCACTCTTCAAACAATTGAAGAGAGTGAAAATTGGTTGCGAAAGAAAAAGGGAGTGTGGAGTTGAGTAGAAGACCGAACTCCAAAGCTATTTAAATCAGACGACCTATTGACGAGGCTTGCGTGGTGGTCATGTGTTTTATTTTTTAAAAAACCTGGAAAAAGCAAAGAATTTCATGATAAATGTCATGAAAATATCGTCTTTGTTGATAGCGTGACTCGAAATGCGTTTGCTGGGAAAAGTACGGGACGATGACTATGGACTGGACACATGAAGCGATGCCTTGGCCATTTGAGAGTCGACTGAGGAAACCGATGGGGGAATTGACCGAGCAGTTCTTAACGGAACAGTGCTTGAAGGCACCGTTCATTGAAAAGCGGGGAGAGTATGATTATTTGGAACTGCGTTCCAAGTGGCAGGTCGGGATGTTGTGTGAGTCGGCTTTTGTGGAGCGGATGATCGATTATCTGGAATCGTGTGAACTCCCGTTTCGGGTGGTCGTTTCTCTGGCGGGGATTGAGTCGTTGAGTGAGCTTGAGTTGGGGTGTCTTTATGCGGTGATTGGGCCGATGGTTGAGGCAGACGCTGTGATCTGTTTTTGCCTGATGACGGAACCTGTTGCGATGGGAGTTGCAACGATTGAGTTTCCACAAAAGGTCTTGGTTGCAGTTGAACTGGAAGAGGCGATCCGATTGGTGCGTGAAGCGGGGTGATCGTTTGAATTTCGATCATTCAACTGGGAATGGATTGCGAAGGGTGGCAAGTCGGGTGAATGTGACGCAGGTGATGCTATTTATTTGAGCGTTGGAATCGGAATGTTGGAGGGTGCGGGAGCTGTTGACGTTGATTGCCCCTCGTGAGATGTCGAGGAGATGTTGTCGATGGAGAATGAGTCGGCGATGGTCGATTCAATCCGGACGGTGGCCAGCATTTGTTGAAAGCATCCCGTAGGTCCGGTGAATGAGCCAGAGACAGGCATGACGCCGCGCGGATGGTCGCTGACGCCGACGACGATATGTTTTTCGGAGATGGTCTGTCCGATGGTGGGGTCGTAGCCGAGCCATCCGAGTTTGGGAATGTAAAATTCCACCCAGGCGTGCATTGCAGCTCTGCCGGCCTCGGAAGCAGGGCAGTTCAGGTAGCCACTGGCAAAGCGGGCA
>JBGSVC010000363.1:0-4144 GCA_041753175.1 Planctomycetaceae bacterium | reverse complement strand
ACGATCTGAGAAACGAAAACGAGAAACTAATCGACTTGTCCGGTCTGCCAGATTTTCCATACTCTCGGCCGCATGTCCGTTGAGGAACAACGAGGCATAAGGTCTTCGTTGCAAGACTGCCTGAGAGAAGTTGGGATCTTCCGGAATAATTGCAGCCAGAGGAACTTCTTGTCGTAAAAACTGTTGCATCGTCTGCTTGAAGTGTCGAAATGTCTGTTCGGCCGAGTCTGTATCGGCACGATTGAAGATCAGTTCCAGACGAGTCGTTTTGTTGAGGGTCGGCCAAAGATGCTTGAGCAGGGAATAGGTATCCGCCAGTGAAGTCGATTCCAGAGTTGTCACTAAGTAGACGGCATCAACGGCATTCATCAGGCGACGATAAAGTTGAGTCTGACCACAGGGAGCATCAATCAGTAGAAGATCATATTGAGATAGTTTTTCACGAAGTTGAGTGACAATCTCTAGGATGCGTTGTGGGACACGTCGCCCCACTTGTGCCATCCCGTTCAAACCGGTAAGCAGACCCAGGCCCGAATTGGTCTTCAGAAAGACCTCGTCCAATTTCCGTGAGCCTGAAACGACATGTTCCAAATTCCAATACGCATTTAACCCGGACATCAAGTCCAGATGTGACAATCCTGATGACGCATCAATCAGACAGACATTCAGGCCTTGCTGATGCAGATATTCAGCAAGATTGAGAGTCAGCGTTGTCTTGCCAACTCCTCCCTTGCCACTGGTGATCAGCAGGGATCGTGGTTGCGAGGCTGAAGGGGGGCCTGCAGCAAACTTGACATCTTCCTGCGTTTGTCGCATTTGTACCCATTCACGAAGGACGGTCGCCTGGTCAATCATTTATGCCGCCCTTGCTTGTGGTGAAAGATGATGAGTGGTTTCAGTATTTGAATACGGGAGAGTGTGAGCATGTTGATCGATCACATCCGGAATGATGGAACGTGCAATCGTTGCGGCGTCAGCGATCTCGATATCTTCGGGAACATCCTGGCCGGTCGTCAGATAACTGAAGGGATAGGGAAAACGTTGTTGCAATGACAGCAACACACCTGATCCAACAGCCTCGTCGATCTTGGTCATGATCAGCGAAGTGATTGTGACAATCGAAAATCGTTCAATAATTGTTTCTAAAGATTTCATGCTCGCAGTCGCTGACAATACGAGATGAATCTCATCAACATACGCTTCGTTGAGAAGCGTTTTAAGTTCATGAATCTTGAGGTCGTCTTTGGGTGAACGACCAGCGGTATCTATCATGACGAAATCCAGATGACTCATTTCGTCAATTGCCTGTTTGAGTTCTTTGGGCGAAGTAACGACTTTCATCGGCAAGTCAATAATTTCCGCGTAGGTTTTTAGTTGCTCAACGGCGGCAATGCGGTAGGTGTCGATGGTAATCAACCCCATCTGCACACCTTCCTGCAATCGATAGTTTGCAGCCAGTTTGGCGATTGTTGTGGTCTTGCCAACGCCTGTGGGGCCGACCAGTGCGACTACTTTTTGACGCTGACCATCTAATTCCATCGGTCCCGTACAACGAATTTTTGATTGAATCAACCCAGACATCTGCTCATATAAGCTACGCCGTTGCATCCGCAATTCTGGGGGAATTGCCCTTTTGAGCTCAAGGCACAATTCTCTGGCCAAAGGCTCCGCGACATCAACGTCGAGTAAGTGAGTGTAGAGAGGGTGCATCTCATCAGAGACGGCTTCTGCCAATCGTGATTTCATCTGCACGGTCAGTTGACTGAGCAATCGCTCAACTCCTTGCAGACGCTGCTCCAATTCTTCTGTTGAATCGGAGCGCTGATCAGGCAATACCACTTTGGAAATAATCTCTGCGGGCTTCACGCGAGGGACTACATCTTCAGCCTGGGGAGTAACGATCGTCTGGTGACTGAGACTGGCAGCCGAAGCACTCTTTATATTGACTGACTCAGACTGTGGAATTGAAGGAGTGGCTACTTTGTGACGGGCATGACTGATCCGAACTTCATCGAGCTCCTTTGCCAGCGTTGCAGCAAGATAGTGAGGCAGAGGTTGCTCCGGCTCCTTTGTCGAACGCTCGATTCCATTTTTGCTTTTTCTCAGTTGATTATCACGTGTGGTGGAATAGGGAGTCTTTATTGTTGTTGGATGGACAGGCGATTTGGCAGAGAGGGCTTCGAGCTCCTTGCGAGCTGCAAATTCTGCTTGACGCTCCCGCAAATCAGGAATTTCAATTCCACTTGCAGCCGTGATTTCTGTTTCTACGGTGGCTTTCTGCCACGGCATGAGAGGCTTCTTCTCGATTTGTCGCGTCTGCAGGATGATTGCATCCGGTCCCATATCCCTTCGGACTTTGCTCAATGCTTCCTGCATCGACGGCGCACGGAAGATGCGCACGTTTTGCTCGGAGTCAGCTAAGTGATTGTGATGGTCCATAGGTTTTGACAGGTTCTGAAATGTCGAAGTGGAATTTGACTAGGCGAAGAAATTAGACTTTCGTGGCTACTTTTTGTGATCGGGGAGGAATCGCTTTCAAGGCATCAACAGAGACCTGACCATGTGATTCAATATTGGTATCTCTGGTGATTTCATTCAGACTGATCACGGCTAATTTTGGCAATGAGGACGCGGTGATTTGTTTGAGGCCGGCTCGGATTTGCGGGTTGCACAGTACGATCGGATGATGACTCTTGCTGGTCAAATGTTCGAGTTGCTTGAGGAGTTCTCGCGTGACGGCATCGCTGACTTGTGGAGACAACTTGACCATCAAGCCTCTTTCGCTGAAGTCAAATCCACCGGCGAGAATATCTTCGAGCGCGGGGTCCAGGGTGATCACGTGAAGCACACGATTCCCATCCCGATATTGTTGACATATCGAGCGTGACAAGGCATGCCTGACATATTCCGTCAAAATCGTGGGATCTTTTGTGCGATCCGCGTAATCGCTGAGAGTCTGAAGAATGGTTTCCAGATCACGAATTGGCACTCGTTCTCTCAACAGATTGCCCAAAATTGAATGGACTTGAGCCGTCTTCAGAACGTCAGGAATCAACTCTTCCACCACTTTGGGAGACGTCTCTTTCAAATGATCCAGCAGTTGATGCAATTGTTGACGGGTGAGCAGTTCATCGCTGTGTTCGCGTACAACTTCTGTCAGATGTGTCACGATCACGGCTGTCGGCTCGACGACACTGTATCCGAGCATCTCAGCACGTTCCTTATAGGCAGGCTCTACCCAGAGAGCGGGACGTCCGAAAGCTGGTTCTTTGGTTTGCAGTCCTGGGACGGTCCCTTTCGTAGCACCGGTATCTATTGCTAAGTACAACTTGGGATGGATTTCGGCTTCTGCAACAGTTACGCCGCGGATTTTAATCTGGTATTTCTGTTGAGCCAGACGAATATTGTCCCGAATTCGCACTTTCGGGAGGATGATGCCCAGTTCTTGCGCTATTTTATGACGCACGCGTGTTACACGGTCGAGGAGATCTCCTCCAGACGAGGCATCTGCAAGACGGATCAACGAAACCCCCAACTCGAGTTCCATCGGATCGACGTAGAGATTGTCTTCGGGTTTGGGTTCGGGTTTTTCTTCACTTTTCTTCTGTGCTGCTGTTGATTGATCTGATTGCACTTTGACTGCGTTCTGCTGTAATGAGTAGCCGATAAACAGCAATCCCGCACCGAGAGATAATAATGGCAATTGTGGCAATCCTGTAAACGAGAGTGCCAGCAGGAATAATGCCGCCATATACATCGCTGTCGGATGACGGAACAATTGTCCGATCACATCGCCGGAGAGATTGCTATCGTTGGATGTTCGTGTCGCAATCAAACCTGCAGCCAGCGAAATCAAAAAGCCTGGAATCTGGGATACCAGGCCATCACCTATGGTAAGAGTGGTGAAAACCGTTCCGGCTTCTGCAAACGACATCCCATAATTGACGACTCCAATATAGAGCCCGCCGATAATGTTGATCGCGGTGATGATGATGCCCGCAATTGCATCGCCCCTGACAAACTTACTGGCTCCATCCATGGCTCCATAAAAATCGGCCTGGGCTCCAATTTCCGCTCTTCGCAGTTTGGCGTTTTCCTGGGTGATCAATCCGGCATTGAGATCTGCGTCGATGGCCATTTGCTT
>JBGSVC010000362.1:0-2596 GCA_041753175.1 Planctomycetaceae bacterium | reverse complement strand
GCAAGTACGGCGTTTCGCTCATGATTGTGAGTCAACGTCCATCGGAGATTTCCGAAACAATTTTCTCCCAATGCAACAACTTTGTAGCAATGCGGCTAACGAATCCAAGTGACCAAGCATATGTGCAACGCTTGCTTCCTGATTCCGTGTCACCCATTACTGCGAGCCTTCCCAATCTCGAACAGCGCGAAGCGTTGGTAATCGGCGATGCGATTGCAATTCCGACGATTGTTGAGATTCTTCCGCTTGTTGATAAGCCTGATTCGCTGGACATTGATTTTCACTCGGAGTGGAAGGAGGATTGGTTGTCACTGCAATTTAAACAAGTGTGTGAAAAATTGCATAAATGATGGCTTGATACGGATCAACTGGGAGAAAAAGTCTGGCTTGGTTTCGGTGGTGATGTGATCTGCCACCAAAAACCTGAACAATATTTGTGAGAAAATCGGAGCTACAATCTGGCAATCACGCGAGAAGATGACTGCCATGAAGAAGTCCCAGTTTACAAGGAGCAGATTGCCTTCGCCTACGCTCAGCCTTCTCCTCCTATCCAGTCCTCCGGCGGAATCCCCCCATCCTTACTCTCATAAAGGGTGGTACAGAAATTAGGGGGCAGAGGCGGTAGTCTAGATGGAGACTAAAACCGCTCCACCACCGAACCCATATTCATTCCATAGAAATCCACTTTCGCAGGATAGCGAGGCCTCAGAATGTGACACCTACTTCTCCGATGTCAGCTCAAAATTAATCACATTCTCACCCGCTTTCACCTCCGCCGTCAGCGTGCCAGGCTTCAGATAGCGCGCCGGCAACACCTCTCTGCCCGAGTCATTTTCATTCTGGGGATCAAATGCTAATTTCGAAATCGTCACACTCTGAGGACCAAGCTGCGCTCCCGAACTCGATCGATTGTAGAGCAATTTGTAGTGCCCGCTCTCATCCGTCTTGGCCATTGCTGTCCGACCGGCTCCACTTTCAGGATTGAAGAACACCTGGGCATAAGCCAGCGGCTCTCCATCCAGTGTCACCACACCGGTGACATCTCCCAGATCGGGAAGCCCGTCATCGACGCATCCCACAAACGCAAGCGTCAGAACGCAACAAATCAGTGACGAGATCAAGTTTCGTCTCATATTAAAACTCTCCCACAACGGCACCATCATCGCGAATCGCGAGATACTCATAAACTGAATTCGGCGTAATCGTGAAATTCCCGGCTTCGAAAATGTAGTTGATGTTTTCGCTGAGGAAGTGGACTGATCCGTCCCCAAACACAAATTGCGCCCCACCCTGATGATTACTATTGAAGTTCAACGAGCATTCGTTTTCGCCTAAGAGAGTTCCTGTGCTGGGGTTGGTCGTGTTCGCCGTCAGGATTGTCGAATTGATCCCACGTCCAGTAATTCCCCAAACAGCGCGAGCGCGATCTCTGAAATTTGACTGAAACGCCACTTCAGAGAATCCCACCCACTGTCCGGCTCCGCAATTGATCAACTGTCCCAGATTTGGAGCATTCAGGTTTGAAGACCGTTCCCCTACAAAAATCGTGTTGCTCAAGCCATCGGTAATATCACTAAATTTGAAACAGTACTCATAGCCAAACGCGCCACCGACATCGCCGCGGATTCCCGTATCACCAGGTCTGGAAATTGCCTGATTGTCTCTCAACACGTCATTGGCTCGAGGCCGACCTTTGTCGGGACCATTCATCGCGACATAATTCGACACTCCAAGCAAACTGGAAAAATCGGGATCAGCATCGGATGGACACAGATAAACTGCAAGTCGTGTTTGTGGGAGAGTCGAAGTACCGGCAAGGTCTGCGACCAGAATGGTTCCATCCGAAACACCGATCGCATCATAAATGCTCCCTTGTTCCACATAAGGCAAGATATAGGCAGCCCATCCCCAGCCCTGCTTCTGGTTGGGCCGTCCCTGAATTCCGCCAGGAGGCAGGCAACTGAACGTGTCGTGATAGTTGTGAATGCCCAGACCAATTTGCTTGAGGTTGTTTTTACAACTGCTTCTCCGAGCCGCTTCGCGAGCTTGCTGAACTGCGGGCAGCAATATAGCAACTAAAGTCGCGATGATCGCAATAACCACCAAAAGTTCGATCAACGTAAAGCCGGGTTTTCCTTGACGTGCCATCGGTCCTCCCACAAAGATCAAAGTATTGAGATAAAACAAGAAATGATTGGCGAAATGAGCCGCTGACTCGCAGATCTAACATCATATCATAATGATATGTTTTCTCGACGGCAAGATAATTGTGAAAAATGGATCAAACAGAGCATTCATGCTCACCGGGACCGAGTTAACCCTCCAGTACGCATTGAGCGTATCAGTGGGGGATTTTGGCCGTTTTTCCATTGTTTCCCAATTTGCCCGCCGCAAATTCCCGCAGCGATGATGCGCAGTATCCTCTGGCCTTCGTCGGTTCACGACGCGAGACCTTCCGACGGGGCAGCTTCCCCAAGCCTATAAAATCGATGACATCCTCATCAAACCTGGCACCCAAAACCAAACTGGCGACCTTTTTATCCGCATCGAACAACCCCAGTTGCCTCGTACCGAACTCTTTTATGCTGCAATGAAA
>JBGSVC010000361.1:0-3630 GCA_041753175.1 Planctomycetaceae bacterium | reverse complement strand
AATTTCCCTGCCACAGTGTCTTTGAATTGGAATAATTCCGTTCACATTCGCTTTTCTGGAAATTATTTCAAAACACCGTCCTGAGAATCATCTGATCTCCCAGTCTGGCAACACAAACAGCTATTTTCCTGCACTCGTTTTTTGACAATTGACATTGGCAATATCCACCGATCATCAACTTTGGCATTCCCTTGATTTCCGACCTTTTAACACTCAGATTTGAGTTTACACAATTTTCAAAAACAGATATATCTTGACTTCAGATTCGCGGGTCTCACACACCCCAAAACCTCTTAATTGAATTATCCATATTTCCTGCAGAGGATCTGTTCCCTACGATGAAGAGTCGAAAGTGCTCAAGGCTCCCATAGCCCGACAGTCACAGACCTTTCACACGATCGTCTTTTCCCATAGAGACGATCTTCCCTTTTCTCAAGAAGTTCCCCCATCGGATTATTAAGGAGTTGTCAGTGGCTATTGAGGACAAAGTGATTGATATCGTCAGCGAACAGCTGAATGTTCCCAAAGAGGAAATCAAACGAGAAAGCCGTTTCGTCGACGACCTCAAAGCCGATTCTCTGGATGTCGTCGAACTTGTCATGGAATTTGAAGACGAATTCGATATCACCATTCCAGACGAAGACTACGAAAAAATCCAAACCGTGGGTGATGCTGCCGATTACATTAGCCAAAAGTCATAACGTATGCGTAAACGTGTTGTCGTCACCGGATCTTCTGTCATCACCTCACTAGGCCACGACCTGGGCGAGTTTTGGGAGAAGCTATGCGCCGGAAAAAGTGGCGTCGGAACTATTCAGCGATTCGATACCAGCGAATACAAGGTTCGTTTTGGCGGCGAGATCAAGCATTTCAATATGCTCGATCACGTCAAGTTTGACGCCAAAGACCTCAAGCGCCTGGATCGATTCACTCAATTCGCCCTCGCTTGCGCCGGTCGCGCCATCGATCAGTCAGGACTCGACCTCTCACAAGGCGATCCTTACCGCAAAGGTGTCTTGATCGGCACCGGTATCGGTGGCCTGGGAGAAATCGAAGAACAGCATTCCAAACTCTTCGACAAAGGGCCTGCACGCGTCTCGCCGTTTATGATCCCCAAGCTCATGGCCAACGCCGCCAGTGGCAATGTTTCCGTTAATTGGGGGCTTCGTGGCCCCAACAGCGCCGTCGCGACTGCCTGTGCCTCGGCCACCAACGCCATAGGCGACGCTTATCGACTCATCCAATATGGCGATGCAGACGTCATGATCACCGGAGGCAGTGAAGCTGCTCTGACACCCATGGGATTGTCTGGTTTTTCAAGAATGTCCGCATTGTCAACTCGCAACGACGATCCTCAGACCGCCTCGCGCCCCTTTGATTCCGGTCGCGATGGCTTTGTCCTTTCAGAAGGGGCGGGCATCGTTGTCCTTGAAGAACTCGAACACGCCAAAGCTCGCGGTGCCCATATCCTCGCTGAAGTTTGTGGCTATGGTATGTCAGCGGACGGTACGCACATTACGGCACCTTGCCCAGAAGGCCGAGGGGCCTCTCGGGCGATGTCCGGAGCCATCAAAGATGCGGGCATCAATCCTGATCAGATCGGGTATATCAATGCCCACGGAACCAGTACACCACTCGGAGACAAAGCAGAAACGGTGGCCATTAAAACCGTCTTCGAATCGTCTGCCTATAAAATCCCTGTCTCCAGCACCAAAAGCCAACTCGGACACCTGCTCGGAGCTTCTGGAGGTGTGGAATTTATCATCTCCATCATGGCCATCAACAACAATCTCCTTCCTCCCACGATCAACATCGAAACTCCCGATCCTGATTGTGATCTGGACTACATCCCCGATCAGGCCCGTCCTGCAACCATCAAATATGCATTATCCAATAGTTTCGGATTTGGCGGACACAACGCCTGCCTTGTCGTCGGTAAACTTCGTCCTTAACTGAGCATCCTCTTTCTTAATCAAGGACAAGCCTTTGAAAGACCCTGTCCACACCTGTGGCGAGTTGGAAATGATTTCGTTTTCTGAACCTGCGATGTGAACATCGTCAAACTCACAGTACCCTCGAAAACAATCTGTCATCGAAGAGTATGGATTTAAATTTGCTGATGACTTTGACCACTCGATAACCAGCTTAGGCCCGCTGTGACTTTCATGGATGAGACTCCATCGCCTACAATAACACGCACATTTTTATCCACGATTGATAACCACTCTGACCTGTTAAGTTATTGATGTTTTTGCCCCTCAACATCATTCCAGTTGAAGGCCATACCCCAAGAACACCACAATAGGATCATCACGGTTTTCACTCGAAGACAACAATATTCAAGTTTTCATCCGACCGGCAGGTCCATATCCTTCATCTCTATTAGCGATGCAAACTCGTTCCTGCCTTTCAGCATGATTTAGTCTAATAACGGATCGATTAGAGATGGTTGCAATTACTGGTATCGGAATTATCAGCCCCTGCGGAATTGGGCTGGAGACATTCTGGTCGAATATCAAAGCCGGACACAGCGGGATCACCAAAATTGATCTCTTTGATGGCATCAGCACACCCGGCGGCATCGGCGGTCAATGTCGTGACTTCAACGACGCCACCATCAAATCCACCTATCTGAAGTCGCAACGCAAAAGTATTAAAGTGATGTGTCGCGAAATCCAGCTCGGCGTCGCTGCGGCATCTCTGGCCATGCAAGACTCCAAAATCGATCTGGAACAAATTGACCATGCCCGACTGGGGGTTGAATTTGGTGCCAATCTGATGCTGAGCCCTCCCGATGTCCTGGCTGAAGCCTGCTTTGCCAGTCGCGACGCAGATCATGAATTCACAGTCGATCAATGGGGACAAATCGGATTGCGGAAACTGGAACCTCTCTGGTTGCTCAAATACCTCCCCAACATGCCGGCCTGTCATATTGGAATTAACGCCGATGCGCGTGGTCCGAGTAACTCCGTCACGATGGATGAAGCTTCTTCGAACCTCTCACTCAGCGAAGCCCGCGCCATTATCAATCGTGGACAAGCCGACATTATGATTGCCGGTGCCACCGGAACCAGGCTCCATGCTGTCAAAACGATGCACGCCAGCCTCTGGGATCAACTCGCCTCTGGTGATACCCCCGAACAGGCCGCCCGCCCCTTTGACCTGACACGTAACGGTCAGGTCATCGCCGAAGGCGCTTGTTCCTTCATCCTGGAACGCGATGAACATGCACTCGCGCGAGGCGCAAATATTCTGGCCTATTTCCTGGGTTCGGGTGCCAGTTGTGTCGTTGACAAAGATGGACAACCCAACTTCAAGCAGGCGCTCGTCAATGCTATGAAAGCCGCACTTCGCAACGCCAATCTCAAACCAGAACAAATCGGGTCTATCAACGCCCATGGCCTGGGCACTCAAGAACTTGATGCCGCCGAAGCTGCAGCCATTCTTGAAGTCTTTGGCGACTACGGCAGAAAAGTACCTGTTACAGCGGTCAAAAGCCTTGTCGGAAACGCCGGTTCTTCCTGTGGCACGATCGAACTGGCTGCATCTCTCGCCGGACTCAAAGAAGGGCTCATACCGATGACCCTCAACTACAACAATCCTGACCCTGCCTGCCCGATCAACATCGTC
>JBGSVC010000360.1:0-7135 GCA_041753175.1 Planctomycetaceae bacterium | reverse complement strand
CCTGGGAGGGTTGCTGGCAACTGCCGGGGCGTTAACGGTGGCTGAGTTGTCGACACGTTTCCCGCAAATGGGAGGCGATTATCTTTTTGTCCGCGAGGGTTTTGGAAAACAGCTTGGCTTTGTAGCGGGCTGGTCAACGTTTGTGCTTGGATTCATTGCGCCGATTTCTGTGATCGCGATGATGGCGGCAGGTTATTTGTTGGCCCCCCATCGGCAGTGGATTGAAGAGACGTTCCCGTTTCTGGGGTTTGCGACGCTTGAGCGGGTGTTGTCGTCGACGTTGATTCTGGTGGCGACAGTGGCCCATATCCGAAGTCATCATGAAAGTTCAGGATTTCAGATTTATTCCACACTGATTAAGATTGGATTGTTGTTGCTGTTAGTGGTGATGGGGTTTTTATTTGGTCAGGGAGACTGGTCACGATTGTGGATGCAGACCAAACCTTTGACGGCGGATCGCTGGTCGGCATGGGCGATTGGGTTAATCTATGTCAGCTATGCGTATTCCGGGTGGAACGGAGCGGGATATCTGGCGGGGGAAATTCGAGATCCGCGGCGTTTGCTGCCCCGGTGCCTGATTGCGGGTACGATGACGGTGATGGGGCTTTATCTGATCGTCAACCTGCTTTATGTTTACGCGCTGGACCTTGGAAGTTTATCGGCGCTGGATGATGCCCAGATCGGTAACATTGCCCAACTGGTCACTGAGCGGATGTTTGGGACGTCAATTTCGGTGATTTTCTCGACGCTATTGGGGATCAGCCTGATTGCTTCGATCAGTGCGTATGTGATGACGGGGCCGCGAGTCATTTATGCGATGGCGCGTGATGGATTTTTCCCGGGATTTGCCGGGTCTTTGAATAATCAACAGCAACTCCCGATCGCAGCGACGCTGGTTCAGGGGATTGCAGCGGCGGGGCTGGTCTGGGCGGGGACGTTTTTGCAGTTACTGGACTATGCCTCAATCGGACTGGCAGCGGTTTCGGCATTGGTGGTGGCGAGTTTAATTCCGATCCGGATGCGCAATCAGGGAGCGCAGGATGCGTATCGCATGCCGCTTTATCCAGTCCCGGCGATTTTGTATATCCTGCTGATGCTGGGTACGATTGGTTATACGCTGCTTGATCCCGAACGATGGTTGATTTCTTTACTGAGCTTGGGGACGTTGGCATTGGGTGTTCCCCTGGCGCGATTTTTTGACCGTCCGAAACGGACGGAAATTCTGGGCTTAGGATGCCCCGGCAGCCCGACCTCATGAAATACTTCTTAAAGTGTTTCATGGATAGCACTTGCGTCTACGCTTCCAGACGACAACATTACGCCATTCATCAGAAATTAACCATTCGCCATTTTTTGACGACTTGTCAGTTCTTGACTGTGTGGTAGAATTGAGGCATGTCAACTTCTCACATCATTCCGAAATCTCGCAAACAGCGGGAAATCGAGCACAGAGAGCATCTGATTTTGGATGCTGCGCGACGCCAACTGGCGAGCGTGGGCTATTTCCAGTTCAACATGGACTCCATCGCCGGGGAAATTGAATATTCCAAAGGGACGATCTACCAGCATTTCAAGAACAAGGAAGATATTCTTCTAGGTCTGGCGGCGCAGACGATGGAGAAACGTGCGGAGCTTTTTGATCGGGCTTCTGCTTTTCGAGGAGAGTCACGTGAGCGCATTCTCGCGATCGGTCTGGCCAGCGATCTGTTTATGCGACTGTATCCTGAGCATTTTCGCGTAGAACAAATCCTGCGTAGTGCATCATTCTGGGAGCGAACTTCCGAGGAGCGACGACAACTTCTCAAGGGTTGCGAGTTTCGCTGCTTCGGCATTGTGACGGGAATCATCCGTGATGCGATCTCGGGTGGTCACTTGAGCTTGCCTGCGGAGATGAGTCCTGAGGAACTGACATTCGGGTTGTGGTCGATGTCTTACGGAGCACACACGATCATTGCGACATCACAATCGTTGGAGGAAATCGGGCTGAAAAATCCTCATGAGTCGGTGTTTTTTAGCTTCGACAAACTTCTTGATGGCTATCGCTGGACACCTCTTTCGCAGGATTGGGACTACGACCAGTCCAAAGTCAGAATTTTAACGGATGTTTTTCCCCACGAATGGACGCTGATTCAGAAACAACAGTCTTTTCATGCCCGCGCGACAGGCATGGGAAATTCTCCACAGGAACGTTGATTATGTCTTCACGTCAAGTCATTGCGGCGGTGATCGTCGTGGGACTGTGTCTGGGTGTCGTCTTGATGCGTCAGATGCAATCTCAGGCGGATGGACCGACCGCACCACAGGCAGAGTTATTGCCGGTTTCGGCGGTGCAGTTGACTATGCAGACGGGGTACGATCAGCCCCGCGAGTTTACGGGGACTGTGTCTGCCCGTCGGCGGAGCCTGTTGGGGTTTCAAATCGAGGGGCGTGTGACGGAAATCCTCGTCGACGATGGCCAGCCGATTTATCGTGGTCAGGTTCTGGCTCGCCTGGATACCCGACGCTGGAATAACCAGAAAGCTCAATTGCAGGCGCAGCTTCTGCAGGCACAAAGTCAATTAGATGAGTTGCAAAACGGGTTTCGCAGTGAAGACATTGCGGCAGCGAAAGCAAAAACAGAAGAGATTCAGACGGAACTGACGTTTGAGGAATCCCAATTGCAACGACGTCGTGAATTGTTACGTAAAGGGGTGATTACGGAGACAGAATATGAACAGTCGCTCAGCCAGTTCGATGCGATGACAAAACGATTGGCGTCGGCACAAAAAGATTATGAAAAATGGCTGGCGGGTCCGAGGAAGGAACAGATCGAGGCGCAAAAGGCGGCTGTCAGTCAGTTGAATGAGCAACTGGCGCTCGTGGACATCAATGTGGAAGACGCCGAGTTGAAAGCCCCGTATGATGGCCGGGTGGTCATGAGGATGGTCGATGAGGGGGTTGTGTTGCAGGCAGGCGTACAGGTGATGGAGGTGATTGAATCGACCGCGATGGAAGCGCGGATTGGAATTCCGGTCGAGAAAAGCCGACTGGTAGAAAACCATCAATCGTTTCCGGTTCGAGTTGGTGAAAACAGTTATCAAGTTCGGCTGACGGCATTGCTGCCAGAAGTCGATCCTGCCACGCGCACGCGACTGGCGATATTTAATTTTGAGTCCAAAGATGCCTCGCTCGTGATTCCTGAGCAGGTCGTGCGACTGACGCTCGATGATCGGGTTGAACAGGTGGGATTCTGGATTCCGCTGAGTGCGATGTTGAAATCGGGGCGCGGGCTGTGGTCGTGTTATGTGCTCGAAGATATTTCCGCAGAAGATCGCCTGAAGGCTGGTTTGCCTGAGTCGTTTGAAGCCTATCGGACCAGTGCCCAGAGGATTGAAGTCTTATCGATCCAAGGGCAGCGGGCCTATGTTCGCGGGACACTTCGCGACAAAGACCGCATCCTTGCCGAAGGAGCTCAGCGAGTCACCGATGGGCAGCTTGTCCAGTTGACAACGCCGCCGAATGACACTTGAGTCGATGGGCCAATTGATTGTCTGCCTGTGATTGCTGTGCTCTTTTTTCTTTTGTGCTGATGAGAATGACATGGACACTCTGTATTACAGAAATCCCCGGCTGCTGATCCTGACGATATGCCTGATTCTTGTTTCGGGGATCTCATCGTATCAGCTTTTGCCTCGACTGGAAGATCCAGAATTAACGCAGCGTTTTGCCTTGATCAAAACGATTTATCCGGGGGCCGGTCCTGAGCGTGTGGAGACGCTGGTGACAGACTTGCTGGAAGAAGAACTGCGAAAGATCAAGGAGGTCAAGGTCATTGAGTCGAAGTCGAATCAGGAGATTTCGATTGTCAATGTGGAGCTCAAAGACAATGTGTATGATGTCGATCCGGTGTGGTCGCGCGTGCGGGATAAGCTCAATGATGTCACGCCGCTGCTGCCGGTGGGTTGTCAGGCACCGAAGTATGAGGAGATCTACCCCCGGGCCTATGCGCTGATTGCCAGCATCACGTGGCAAGGGGAGGACGAACCCAATTTTGCCATCCTGAAGCGTGAAGCTGAAAAACTCGAGGATCAACTCCGATCATTAGCGGGGACTGAAGAGACCAAACTCTATGGCGCTCCCGATGAGGAAGTTCTCATCGAGATCGATCCGGGGAAACTGGCGTCATTGGGACTGACGGCAGCCGACGTTTCCAATGCGATCAAAAACAGCGACGCCAAACTCAACGCAGGTCAATTGCATTCTGAAGATGTCGGTTTATTGTTGGAGGTTCGATCGGAATTTCAGTCGATCGAGCACATTCGAAACACCCCCATTCAGGCGGGAGAGAATGGTCAATACTTGCGACTGAGTGATCTGGCGAAGATTACCAAAGGGATTCGTCAACCGGCATCGGAACTGGCGATCGTTAATGGTCAACCGGCGGTGGCGGTCTCGGCGCTGGTGCTTTCGGACACACGCATTGATCTGTGGGCAGAGTCAGCCAAAGAGGTGGTCAACAGGTTTCAAGAGACGCTCCCTTCACGGTTGTCGTTGGATGTGGTGTTTGATCAAAGCCTGTATACCCAAGCCCGATTGGCGACTCTTCAATCCAATTTGTTGATCGGAATCGTGGCGGTGATGCTGGTGATCACGGTGATGATGGGCTGGAAATCTGCATTACTGGTGGGGTCTGCGTTGCCTTTGACATGCCTGATGGTGCTATCGGGAATGCGATTTTGGGACATTCCGCTGCATCAGATGTCGATCACCGGGTTGATCATCGCGCTGGGATTGATGATCGACAATGCCATTATCATGGTCGATGAAGTGCGTCAGCGCTTTTTGCGTGGGGATGATGTGATCAGCGCGCTGCGCGATGCGGTGCGTCATATGGCGATTCCCCTGTTTGGCTCGACATTGACGACGGTGTTCAGTTTTGCTCCCATTGCGATGATGCCAGGCCCGGCGGGAGAATTTGTCGGGACGATTGCGTTGACGGTGATCATCTCGCTGTTTTGTTCGTTGTTTGTTTCATTGACGATTGTCACGGCGCTGACGAGTCTGTTTCATACTTCGCTTACGGCGCATGAGTACCGCGGCTTTTGGCGGACGCTGATTCAGGACGGGATCGAACTGCCAGCGCTGGCCCGAAATTATCGAGCGTTTTTAGGCGCTATGCTGAGGCATCCGCGGCTGACCTTGGTGCTGACATTGATCCTGCCGTTTCTGGGCTTTTACGGAGGGACGAAGTTACAGGAGCAATTTTTCCCTGCCGCTGATCGTGATCAGTTTACGATTGAGTTTGAGTTGCCGATGGATGCTTCGATCGAAGAATCGCGCGAGCAGTCGCTGGCATTGCGTGAACTGCTGTTAGAACGAGAGGATGTCGAGCAGGTTCATCTGTTTATGGGGCGCAGTGCGCCAATTGTTTACTACAACCTGATTGAGAATCGCTTCCAGGCGTCCAACTTTGCCCAGGCGATCGTGAAATTAAAATCGGCGGAGAATTATTTTCAGGTCATTGATGATGTTCAAAATACTGTCAATCGCCGCTTTCCGCAGGTTTTTTCGCTGGCGCGTCAGTTTGAACAAGGTCCTCCGTTTGATGCCCCGATTGAAATCCGCATCTTCGGTCCTGATCTGGAAACGTTGCGTGACCTGGGCGAGCAGGTGCGTGCAGAATTGTCGCGGACGCCGGGGGTGATCGCGACCAAATCTGATTTATCGACAACACTTCCCAAGCTCGATCTGATTGTGGATGAAGAACAGGCCAGACTGGCGGGGGTTTCTCATGCGGATCTGGCTGGTCAACTGGCGGCGCAACTGGAAGGGATGACGGGAGGGTCGCTGATGGAGGCAACTGAGGAATTACCCATACGCGTGCGCATCGGAGATGAGCATCGCGGGAAGACCGATCAGATCATGTCGTTGAATCTGCTTTCGTCTGATCCAGGGGGACGTTCGTCGGGGGAGACATCGAGACTGATACCTCTGGATGCGATCGGGAGAATGGAACTCTCGCCGGATCTGCCGTCGATTTCGCGATACAACCGACAACGGGCCAATACCGTTCAGGCGTTTATACACGCCGGCCAACTTCCACAGGACGTGCTTGATCGTTTTCTGGAACGCTGGGACGATACGGCGATCACTGCGCAACCGGGGTTTCGGTATTCACTGGGGGGGGAGTCGGCAGAGCGGAACAATGCTGTCGGAAATCTGATGGCCAACGTCGGGATCTTGTCTGTGTTAATGGTCGCGACGCTGGTGCTGTCGTTTAGTTCGTTTCGTCTGACGTTGATTATTGGCACGATTGGTGTGCTTTCGGTCGGGTTGAGCCTGGGGTCGTTGTGGATATTTGGTTATCCGTTTGGATTTATGGGAATCGTGGGGACGATGGGATTGATCGGCGTGGCTCTCAATGATTCGATCGTGGTATTAACAGCGATCCATGATGATGAGCTTTCCAGTCGAGGAAATATTTCGGCGATGGTGGATGTCATTGTCCGCAGTACCCGCCATGTTTTGTCAACGACGTTGACGACGACGGCAGGATTCATACCGCTGGTCTTGTCGGGAGGTGGATTTTGGCCGCCGCTGGCGGTGACGATTTCGGGGGGGGTGCTCGGTGCAACGTTGTTGGCGTTGACCTATATCCCTTGTGTGTATGTGATCACGATGACCGGCCAAAGGAAGCCACTTGCTGCCGTGAATTCTACAACGCGACCAGTTGTGGAAGGGGCGCTTGCGGCCAGTCACGTTTGAGCGAGAGAGGGCCGGGATTGGGCACTCTTTCCGGGCTCTTCAGTGGGTTCTGTCATTTTGCATTTTTGACATGCCAAGCCCTTCCGTGAATTCCGGTCAACTTTTCTCTATTCAACTTTCAGGCTGTCGCTACAATAACGGCAGGACAAAAGGCCCTGCTTACCCAGTGTTACGTCGTGGTGAACTGAAAATCTCACCTTAAATGACGAACTGTTGTTGCAGTGCTGGTGTCAGGCGCTGAATCTGTGGAACGATCCGTTGTTATCTTGAAACGGATCTCCTTCGAAACGGGCTTGTGGATGGTTGTGATCGACCTGAACAGGACCTGTCAATCCGTGTTGTTTGCCTTCAATACTTCCCCCCTCCTTGCGGACCCCTCGAAATGCGTAGC
>JBGSVC010000359.1:0-2470 GCA_041753175.1 Planctomycetaceae bacterium | reverse complement strand
AACCATACCAAACTGGCTGCCCGCATTAAGAAGTTGATGGCTGACGGAAAATTCGTTCCCGATGAATACGTCGAACAAATTGTCGAGTCGCGATTGAAAGAACATGATTGGAATTATGGCTTCATCCTTGATGGCTTTCCTCGCAACCGTGCCCAAGCGGAATTTTTTCTGGAAAGCTACGATATCGATGCGGTGATCTTTATTGATATGCCAGATCATGAAGTCAAATCACGATTGCTCTCCCGTCGTGTCTGTATGAACTGCGGAGCCGTTTATAACCTGATCAATAACCCTCCCAAAGAAGCGGGGAAATGCGACAACTGCAGCGACACATTGATCAAACGAGCCGACGATAACGAAGCCATCATTCAGGAACGACTTGATGACTACCGCGAAAAAACGATCCCGGCGCTCAATCTGTTCAAGGGCAAAGAATTGGTCGTGACCGTGGATGGTTCAAAAGATATCAACGTGGTGCAGGCAGAAATTCAGCGAACAGTCGGCCTGACGCGCTACCGGATTCGCAATGGCTCGTAATGCTGCTCTGATTGCCGGATGAATGTGTCAGAAGAGGAATTTGTCAGATCAACGTTCTTGAAAATTGAATACTCAAAATGATTTTGAGGAATTTTGCCAAAACTTTGAGGATTGATGTCTGTGATCAAGCTGGCTCTGGGAAGCGGGTGGTCGGGACATTTAATTCCGGTTGTGACTAATTTCTGATAAAGCTGTTCTTGTGAACAAAGTGAATATCATTGGGCTATTTCGCAAAGTCAATGAAAACCGGGCTGACCAAAGGTAATTCTGGAATACGTTCGTTTCTTTGAACAAGATGTGTATTTTTTGATACGTAATTGATCGTTATCCAGCGTCAAGGCGTCCGCAAATGCTCTCTGTCTGGGCGAAAATAATCTTGATTTTGAACAATGAAAGTCATATGCTTGAGGATTAGATATATTTTCAATTAAGAGTCATGTTTTCTTGTGAATATGATTCGTTGACAAATTGTTAATTCGGGTTGTGGTGTTTTATTAATGGCTTGACTAATGAAGGACTCGAAATGAGTACGGTGACGCGGAGATTTGGTTTTACATTAATTGAGTTGCTTGTGGTCATCGCGATCATCGCGACTTTGGTCGCCATCTTGCTTCCAGCCGTGCAACAGGCGCGTGAAGCTGCTCGCAGAAGCACTTGCAAGAACAATCTCAAACAATTTGGGATTGCCATGCATAATTACCATGATACCTACAATATCCTCCCTCCAGGATGCGTTAATAACGGAGATTTGACCACAAAAGGGGGCGTTCCTCCAGCATCGACAGGCTGGGGAACATTGATTCTTCCCTATATCGAACAAGGTCCTGTGTATGATGCCCTGAATCCAGGTTCAACGCCCATGTGGCTGTCGAATATTGTCACACCAGGATTCAATCCTCAACTCAATCAGATCATTCAGACTCCAATCCCCATTTTTCGTTGCCCCTCAGATATCGCTCCCAGCACAAACAGTTCTCAATATAAAGGTTTGCTCCCCAATACTGCTAAAAACGATAATGCCGCGGCCTTAACGGATTGGCTACCCGCAGCCACGTCGAACTATGTGGCCAGTAATCACACACACCGTGAACACCCTTGGGACGGAAGTCCTACTGATGGAGCCACTTTTACGACTCATGGACATGCAGGCGAAATTAATGTCGTCGGGCCGGGCGTGCAGACCTTCCAGGGCACCAATGGCATGTTCTGGGCCAATAGTGATGTTCGGTTTTCGCTGGTGACCGATGGGTTGAGTAACACAATTATGATGGGTGAGCGAGCCTGGCAATTAGGCAATCCAGTCGGGAATCCTTTCGCATGCTCTGCGGGAAATGCTTTCGGTAACGCGTCATCGATGCAGAATTTCTCTTTGCATGATCGCAATCGACGCGGTAGCATGGCAGCGTTGGGGAATGGCTGGGGTGGTCTCAACACTCCCAACACCAACCAATGCCAAACAGGATTCTCAAGTGCGCACGACGGCGGAGCCCAGTTCGTGATGGGGGATGGGGCAGTTCGATTTATCAACGAAAATATCAGTTATACACGAAGTGCAGGCCGTGCCCGACCTGATTCTGTCTTCACAAATTTGATTTCCAAGGATGATGGTTTGGTGATCGGAGAGTTCTAGCTCTTGTGGTCCATGTCTGTCTGACCACGGTATTTTCAAGTGTCGCCAGCATTTTTGCTGGCGACTTTTCTGCATAAATCCATGTCTGCACCCTGCTTATAGTGCCAATTAATTTCTGCGCCAGGAAGTTTCTTACATGCTCAAACATTTGTCATCGTGTCAATGCTATCGTCGATTTGTGGGGATATTCATCTGTTTGACCACGATTGGTCTGTCGCAAGGATGTCAGGAAGATCCATTTCCTGTGGGTACTGTCAAGGGGAAAATTACGGCCAACGGTATACCCGTCAAGTTTGCGACGCT
>JBGSVC010000358.1:0-3119 GCA_041753175.1 Planctomycetaceae bacterium | reverse complement strand
GCCGCAGCGATGGGCTTTAAGTTTCTATCATGGATGCTCGTCTTCTCGTTTCCCTTTGTGCTCGTGATCGGGGGAGCAGGTTATTTGATTGGTGAGCAAGGGGTGCCCTATGCGTTTCCGGCTTCCATGGCACTGGTATTTTTAATCATATTGCCGATGTTTCCCAGTGTCATGGCGCATTTTGCGATGCCGGTGGAACTGGACGCCTGGCTGGTCCCCAAGATCGCTCCGCGCATACCTTCAATGTTGACAGCGTCGCTGATGTGGAGTGTGCTGTTTTTAGTGACGATTACTCCCGTGGTGGCACTGAATGTCGGTTCTTATTTGTATAACAAAGAGGCGATTGCAGAATTTTCTCTGGGAACTGAATCAAACGCCCAGACGCGGATCGAATTTACTCAACGACAAGATAAGGGCGAAGTCGATTCCAACGAGAAGATCGAACTCAAGAGCCTGAATTGGGATGCCTGGTATGTGCCGCTGGGGGCTTATCTGGTCAGTACGTTCTGGTTTTCAGTCACATTGCTGGTAGCCGGGCGGAGCAATGGCCTGTTTACCTACTACTACAAGAAAGAACTGGAACTCATCGATAAGGCTCCCGAAGTGACCTACACCGCCAAGGGGGTCAAAGAGAAGCCAATTTTCAACCTGAAGCTATCTAATCCGGCACCCTTCGTGACACGCTACATGGCCAAACTAATTGACTCGGTCGTCCTGGTCTTGATATTTGGTTTTCTTGTCGGGTTTTTGTTATTCATCGGCTACATGACCGGGATGGCGACGGAGATGAGTTTGATGATTGCCGTCGGAGTCTGGTTTTTAGTGTATCTGATTTACAGCAGTTCCAGTGAGTCGGGAGAATTGCAGGGGACTCCTGGCAAACAGATGATGAAACTCTTTGTCGTCAATAAAGAGGGAAATCGCATCTCAGGAGGAGTGGCGTTTGGGAGAATTTTTGTCTACACACTGTTGCTGCCAGTCGCCTGGATCACGATGTTCACAGACGCAGAAGGTCGCGGCCTGCACGACATGATTCTGGGAACTCAAGTTCGGATGATCAAAGAGCGCAAAAAGAAAAAGAAAGAAGCTGAGGTTTAGGATTGTGTTGTTCCCGTCTCCTGACACAATAAGTATCTGCCTTCGCCTCCGTCTTGAATCCCTACCACCCCGCATCTTCAATGACCCGGAATCCAGCAGGCTGTCAAACCTTGTGAGATACTTGTGATGAAACCTTCTCATTGAAATGTCACCCTCAGCCCTAGCCAGCCTTTTGACCTGAAAACAATCATTCCATGTCTCCAAAGTCCAAAGATCTTTTTGATGATTCCCGCATGAGTTTTGGGGAGCACCTCGAAGAGTTACGCGTGCGGTTGATTCAGGCGTTGATCGGACTGACGATTGGCGTGCTGGTTTCGTTGTGTTTTGGTCATAAGATCGTCGGGATTGTCAGACAACCGATTGATGCTGCGTTAATTCGGTTTGGCAAATCCGAGATCGTTGAAGAAGAGCAGGCGACCTGGAATCCGTGGCTGTTTTTGCAGGGTAAGCAACAGGAAGTTCCTGAGACGAATCCTGACGTGAGCGAAGACGATGTCCTCAAGGAAGAACCGATCGATCAGGAGCGCACAATTGCACTGACGATCGATCGATATGATTTTTTGATGATGCTGCATCGCGCCAATCCAGATCTTTTTCCCATCCCGGATGTTTCCGAAAAAGGGAAACCGATGCAGTTGCGGGTCAAGGCTCAAGAGTTTTTGCAATGGAATGAAACGTCGCAGAATCTCTACAGACCGGTGACGTTCAACGTGCAGGAAGCGTTTTTGATCTATTTGAAAGTATCGCTGGCTGCTGGTTTTTTGCTAGCGAGCCCCTGGATTTTTTATCAGTTGTGGATGTTCATTGCAGTCGGGCTCTATGAGCATGAGCGGAAATATCTGTATGTATATGGGTCACTTTCGTTGTTGCTATTTATTGTCGGGTCGCTGTTTTGTTTTTATGTCGTGTTCCCATTCGCGCTGGATTTCTTTTTGAGTTACAACAAATTCTTGGGCGTCACGCCACAACTGCGTCTCTCGGAATACATCAGCTTTGCGCTGATTCTACCAGCCGGATTCGGGCTGAGCTTTGAGTTGCCTCTGGTGATGTTTGCCCTGGAGCGAATGAATATCGTGGAGAAGAGGATCTACCGTGAGCAGCGAAAAATGGCCGTGCTGGTGATCGCGTTTTTGTCGATGGTCCTGACACCATCGGACCCCTACACGATGATCCTGATGATGATTCCCCTGTTACTGCTCTACGAACTGGGCGTTTGGATGTGTGACTTGAACCGGATTCCCGTGAATCCGACGGAAGTCGCGAATCGTGCCTGATCCGTGCCATCAGATATTTTGCTGCCGACGCTCTTGACGGGCACTGATAATTTCAAAAGTGATCATCTCATCGTCTCGGCTTCTAAAGACGATACACCGATCGATAAACACCCTCAAGTTTCCTGAAATCCATTAAGGAGCCGCCATGAGCGAAGTCGTCTTAGAAGTTGGCAAAAAAGCCCCGTCATTCAATTTGCCAGCGTATCCCACAGGAAAAATCAAGCTGTCCCAATTTGCCGACCAGAAGAACGTCGTGTTGTATTTTTATCCCCGAGACAACACGCCAGGGTGTACGACAGAAGCGTGTGATTTTCGAGATCAGTTTTCATCGCTGACCGATGCACAAACGGTTGTTTTGGGTGTGAGCACGGATTCGGTGGAGTCGCATCAGAAGTTTGCAGAAAAATTCGAATTGCCATTCCCATTACTGGCCGATGAAGACCACGCCGTGTGTGAAAAGTATGGGGTGTGGAAAGAGAAAAACATGTATGGTAAAAAGTCGTTTGGAGTCGAGCGAACAACGTTCCTGATCGACAAAGCAGGAAAGATTGCCGCAATCTGGAACAAAGTGAAAGTCGACGGCCACGTGAGCAAAGTCAAAGAAGCTATTGCTGCACTCCCTTAATCGTTATACGGGTTTTTCATTCCGAAACGACTCTTCAACCGGCGGGTCGGCCTGACATTCTCAGGCCGCCTTTTTTTCTAATCTCTGGGTCTGCGCAACTTGAAACTGATGACTCTGCGGAG
>JBGSVC010000357.1:0-3120 GCA_041753175.1 Planctomycetaceae bacterium | reverse complement strand
GAGGTAGGTGGAAAAGATCACGCCTGAATCCGGTTGACCGATGGTGTAGAGGACGAAGACGTGGGAGAGTGAAAAGAAGAGAGCGATTGTGTAGACGGCCAGGACGGCAAGATATTTTCCGATGAGAACGTGCAGATCACTGCCGGGGAGAGTGAAGAGAAGTTCGTCGGTGCCTTGTCGGTGTTCATCGGCCCAGGACCCCATGGTAATGGCTGGGATGAGGAACAAAAGCAGAAAAGGATACCAGTAGGTCAGTTGGTCGAAGTTTGCCAGGTTGTTGGCAAAAAATTGCGTTGAGAAGGCAAAAAAAGCGCCCGCGACGACGAAGACAACGATGAACAGATAGCCGATCAAGCCAGAGAAATAGCTTTGAAGGTTTCTCAGGAAAACCGCCTTAACAAATCCACCGGAAGACATTTTGGGAGTCCTTTTTCAGAGATCGATTCACGGAAATCGGATAACGGTATTAATTATGTCGAGAGTCGAAAAACAGCGAAGGGCTTATCGATCGTGAGACGATCAGAGTTGCCGAGAATTGATAGTGATCACACTTTTTTGGAAGTCAACTCGCGGAAACGGGTTTCAAGATCATGGACAGATCCGGAAAGTTCACTGACAGGTCCATCGAGGATCACTCTGCCGGAATTGATCATGATGACGCGACTGGCGACAGCCTGAACTTCATAGAGAATGTGTGTCGAGAGTAGGATGGTTTTGGTTTGACCGAGTTGACGGATGAGTTCTCGGGCCTGAAGGGTCTGGTTGGGGTCCAGTCCGCTGCTGGGTTCATCGAGAATCAGGACTTTGGGATCATGGAGGATGGCCTGAGCCATGCCGACGCGTTGGCGGTATCCTTTGGAAAGTTTGCCGATTGATTTTTCCCAAACACCACTGAGAGCACATTGAGTGGCGACATAGTCGAGACGCTGTTTGAGAAACGACGAGGAGAGGCCTCGTGCCTGTCCGCAGTAGGTCAGGAAGGAGCGAGGCGTCATTTCGGGGTAGAGCGGTCCATTTTCCGGGAGATAGCCTAGAAGGCTGGCGGCTTCGAGGCGATCGGTCGACATCTCGTAGCCAGCGATGAAGGCTTTTCCGTGGGTGGGTGTGAGAAAGCCGGTGAGCATTTTCATGGTCGTCGATTTGCCGGCACCGTTGGGTCCCAGAAAGGCGACGACTTCCCCTTGAGGGATGGAAAAGGAAACGTCGCGGGTGGCGACAAACTCGTTGTAGTATTTTGAAAGGCGATCAGCCTGGATCATGGCTGGAGGAGTTGTCGTGGGGGAGGTCGAAGATTGAGTGGCGGGAACTGTCACCGTTGCAGTCATAAGCAGATAGCTCCTGTGCGAAAAGTAATAACAGATGACTTCATCGGGCGGGTATCAGAGTCAACGAACTGACCTACATCACATGTCTGACGTGTGAGTTTATGACTCAACGGAAGAGTTGACAAGCGATGCCCATCAGGTTGAAGGGGCATCGATGTTAACAAACTCAACGTGATATTTTTCGAACAGATTGTCAACCCAACTCCTGTTGGCTTTTTGTTGGGCAAGACCGGCGAGTTGTTGAGAGGCAGAGCCTGGCTGAAATAAAGGAGAGTTTGCACCGACGACGGTAGTTCGCAGTTCATCGGGTTGATCGCGGTAGACAATTTTTGCGACGTAATAAATCGAGCGATCGCGATTGGGAGCGACGCCGACGCCGGTGGGGCCGATGCCTTCGAAGACGGCCTTCATGAAGTCGTTTCCGGCCCCGTTGATTTCCGGGAGGTTCGTGAGGGTCAGAGGACCGGGACGTTGCATCATGTCAGTGGGTGCCGCCGAGGACTGAGAGAACCAGGAGAAGGAACTCGTGCCGGTGACAACGAGTTGAGGTGAGGAGGGTGTGTCGTCTTCGGTCATGCCGGACAAGACTTCGGAGAGAAGCTGGTCTTTCGATTCGGAGATTTTTGTGGCGATTTGCTGGGCACGTGCCTGGGCCAGATCACGGGCTTTGAATTCCTTGTAGGTCGTGACGACTTTGGGTTTGATACCGGGTTCATCGAAGGTCGGGATGTGTTCGGGGCTGAATTCGGTTTTCCAGAAGACAAACCGATTCTGGCTGTCGGGCTCAACGGCATCGAAGGGGACAAAGGTCTGTTGACTGCCGCCGAAGACCATCTCGGGAACGGTTTCGGCTTCATAGCGAGCGAGTGGATCATCGATGGGTTGAATCGCCTTGCCGATGGGATGATCTTCGGAATTGATGAGTTCGATTTCGGAGAGGAGATCTGTGGAAGCAAATCGGAGGTTATTGGCCTGTGCGTAGGCTTTCATTTTGTCCTGAATTTGCTCAGGTGACAAGCGATCGGGATTTCCTTCGGTCAGGGTCATGGTGTTGCCGTATTCAAAGATCACTCCACGGGCTTTGGAGATTTCTTCGACCATCTTTGAAAGTGTCCGTGCTCTGAGGAGTTGCTGTCGGATGCTGGCTTTGAGTTCATCGTCGAGAGGTTTGTAATCAGGGAGGACAGGTTGTTGGGGATCGGTGCTTATCGAGAGTGCCTCCGAGGTCGTGGTTTCCGGGTTGGTGGTTTCCGGGTTGGTGGTTTCCGGGGTGGTGGTTGACTGTTCTGTCGTCATTGTGGAGGGCTGAGATTCATTTGAATCGGTAGTGAGTGAGGGAGCTTGAGAGGATGTTGACTCAGAAGTCGTTGTTGTGGCCTCTTGTGGTGAAGAGGGCTGGACATAACTCGTCAGTTGAATGAACGACTTTTGTGAGATTTTGCTTTGTGATTCGGGAGAGGGGGTTGATTCTGGAACTTCGGGAGACTGGCTGGCTGGTGTTGATTGAGCGGGAGGTGCGGGAGTGGAAACAGAGGTTTCTGGAGAGGTCGTCGTTGGTAGAGATGCTGAGGATTCCGCGTCTGTCGTGGAGGTAGGCGCTGTGGGCGAGGAGGTCTCTTCGGAGGTCGTGGTCGCTGGTGGAGTGGAAGAGAGGGGATCGGTGGTGGTAGAAACGCTGCCTGGGTTTGTCAGATCCATGCCGAGATCGAGAGAATCGAGGTCCATAGACATATCGGAATCTTCTGGGAAGACTTCGTTGCGATATTGTTCTTTATTGTCTTGGTAGAATTTTGAG
>JBGSVC010000356.1:0-7040 GCA_041753175.1 Planctomycetaceae bacterium | reverse complement strand
ACGGAATGCTTTCTTGATGGAACTTGACGCACCGTATTGCGACGTGATCGTGGATCGCTACCAACGCTTCACCGGCAAACCGGCGATCTTTGAACGTACCGGCGAATCACCGATCCCGATGAAGCCGCGCGAGGAGAAGATGCGATAATGACTAGAGTTCCCTGCAAAACCACGCTCCGTCAACTGCATCGCTTCCATGCCAAGAAAAGTTCGAGGTATACTGGTGGAATCCGATTGGTGCTGGTATTGAACTGCTTAACAGATGCGTGGTGATCAATGATTTCTTTACGTGCGAATCCGTTGTTTATTGTCGGAATCTGTATCGCAATAGCCTTGGCGGCTTCCGCTGGGGCTGTCTCTGCGCAAACTTGGGAGTCGGTAAAATTGAAGAGCGGGGCCGTCAGCTACGGCCAGATTAGTGGCGGTGGCGATGCCGTGACTGTCGAAGGTAAGTTCACCGACACCACGCGCACCTATGAGGTGGTGGAAGAGAAAGAGAAGTTTTTCCGCATCAGCGATGGAACCAACAGCGGCTGGGTTTTCAAAATAAGCGTCGAGCCGGTCGATGCCGAATCGGTGCCAGAAAAATTGGGACAAGGCAGCACCACCGATCCGCTGGTTGGAAAACGAGTCGTCGTGATCCGCGACAAATCTCCGCTGCAAGTCAGCGGTCGCGAGGTTGCCAAGGCGGCAGATTGCTCAGTCTTCACAGTCACCAGTGTCCAAGGCGATTGGCTGTGGATTGCCGCTCAGAAAGGTTATCTCCGTCGATCTGACGTTGTGCTTTTTGACGAGGCAATCAGTTACTACACGCGTCAACTCGAAGCCAGTAAGACGGCTCGAAATTACTGGAATCGCGCTCACATCTGGCGACTCAAAGGAGAACTGGACATCGCGATCGGGGATATGAACGAAGCAATCCGTTTGAACCCAAGTGAAGGTGCTTGGTTTGTCAGTCGTGGATTATTGTGGAAAGGCAAAATTGATTACGATAAAGCCATCGTTGATTACAGCGAAGCGATCCGCCTCAATCCGAAAAACGGTGTCGCCTACGACAATCGCGGGACATCCTGGGACGCAAAGCAAGAGTACAACAAAGCAATATCGGACTATACCGACGCACTTAAATTCACAGACTCAAATCTCCAAGTAGGGATATTAGGTGAATCTGAAATCACCGGAAGTGACTCCGATACTATGGTAAATTCACGAGCGTTCACCCTCAACCGACGGGGTGGCTTGTGGTCTAAAATTGGTGACTACGGGAAAGCACTTGCCGACATCGAAGAGGCGATTCGGCTCGATCCAAGGTACGATCGCCCTTATATCAATCGACATTTAATTTGGGAAATGCAAGGTGCCTGGGACAAGGTACTCGCCGATTGCGAATCCATTACTGAGAAAGGCACACAAACCGGAGCTTTGCTAAATAGTTTTGCCTGGTTTTTGTCAACCTGCCCCAATGAGAAATACCGTAACGGTGCGAGGGCGGTTGAACTCGCTACAAAAGCCTGCGAAATTACGAACTGGCACGACGCCAATGACCTCGGGACACTCGCTGCTACTTATGCCGAAGTTGGCGACTACGAAAAAGCCGTTGAAATGCAAAAGAAAGCCATTGCACTTGCTCCGAATGATGAAGCGGAGAACATGCGGCTTGCCCTGTATCAGTCCAATCAGCCGTACCGCCAACCCGATCCACAGGCAGTCACCGAAGGCAAGTAGGCGAGAGATGCGGTTACCCAATCATTACACAAAATCTGTTTTAAGTTTTCTACAATTGTACGGCGACTGGCTTGACAACATAAGTAGCGCGAAGTAGATCGTCGTTCTGTTTTGACTTGCTTTTTTAATTACCAAAAGGACTCGCCATGTGTATCCCGTTAAAATTCATGATTGTCACGGCACTTGCGGTTGCTTTGGGCGGATGCGTTCCCGAAAAGCCTATTAATAAAGTTACCGATCAAATCGATAAGCTACTGCTGGAGTTAGATCAAGCAGAGTACATGATCGCATCGGAAAGTAAGGAATGGCGTAAGCATCTACTCGACTTGGCGAATAAGTTTGAGGATGCAGGGGCTGAATTACTAGCCAAGGATCTTAGGCAGTATACCGATCTCACAATTGGCGAGGCAGGAACCACTCCGCTCTTCTTCATAGATACATTGGAAGAAAAGGTCAAGCTTAATTTGTCCCAATTACGGATAGCGTTAGTCAAAGCTTCGGAGAAAGTTAAAAAAGACGGGAACTATAATGAAACGCTTTCGGTAATTCTAGAGACCATGAGTGTACGACTGATTCCGCCTGAACCCCGAGTCGCTTCCTTTACACCGTACGCTGTTTCAGTTCGTTATGCGAAAGACGCAGAAGATGCCGATAGGTTGGTATTAGACAATAAACAGCAAACGATCCTCGTTCGAGGGTACGGCTTTCTAAGACCGAGCGGAGAATCACAGAATTATTACTTGCGGATCGTAAATGCAAACGAAGGTCCGCGGGACATAACAGACTGTAGCTCTATTCTCAATGTGACCACACCATACGTGCTCCAGCTAAATTGCCAGCATCTACTTCCGCATATTAAAAATGGTGACTCAAAACTTTTATTGATGTGGGGAAAAGATCATCTAAGTTTCATTGAGACACCCAGCGTCGCGGTTTCACTTTCCGCCAGTGCTGCGAACTTAGAAAGTGACGTACCAACCACATACGAACTTCCCATTCTTTTCTCGCCAGAAGATGCTCCTGTTGTTGCACCAGCGGAAAAGATCATCACTCATTTAGTAGTGCGAATCGATACCACGCGCGACGACAAAGACGATGGAATCGTCTTTACACTCATTCCGCATCTTCCAGGAGTTGGCGGTAGGGGAATTTTGAACACTGGTGCTGAACTGTGGGAGAACGGCGTTATTCGCGAATTTACTGTAAAGCTCGAAGATCCGATTCCCTACAAAAATCGTGGCGACTTTATGTTTTTGATTCGATACGGGAATATCAAGGGTGAAAATACGGGTTGGTGGGGAAGGTTGAAAGTCGAAGCACTGACGAAAATCGGGGACCAAGCGGGTCCGAACGAATTGGTTGTCCCGGATACAACTGATTTTAAATTGGGTGAGAATGGTAATCCAACGCAAATGGAGTGGCCGCTACGGTAGGTATGGATTGGAGATACATCTTTCTTTTCAATGGCATTGTTTATCTATTTGTAGCACATGGAAAAAACCCCAAAATTACCGAAGGCACAACAGCATGAAGAGACTTTGTTGCTATCACTGCTGATGTTGTCGTTTTGCTTGCTCATCGTGGGTGTCGTTGCTCCAAGTTTCACAATGTTTCCGAGTTTTTTCAGTCCGGAACTTAACGTCCTCATTGCTGCCATCAATCCTGATATCTTGAAGCCACGCTCATTCTCCATGGTCACGGCCGTTTATGGTGCAATCACCAAGGGCGAGATTGCAATTGGAATGATGCTTCTAGCATTTTCAATACTATTTCCAATCGCGAAATTGTTGATCGCAGCAGTGATTTGTTCAAAGTGGAGGCGTCGAGAAGAATCATTCACCATGTTGGAGTCTCGATTGCTAAATGCACTCTCGAAGCTTAGCGCTTGGTCAATGCTTGATGTCTATGTGGTTGCAGTGTTTGTAGCCGGAATGAAGGAGTTTCCCGGTGGATCGCGATTCTTACCCGAATGGGGTTTAGCGTGTTTCGCCGCCTCAATTATTCTCAGTATTTATACTGCCCACCGCATCGAAAAAACGGCGGATTCGAAGCGGAATTTAACATTTCAACCACATAAATGAGGATCTCCCCGCCTCAACCCCATTCTGAACGTAACTTTCTACGAACACCGTGAGAAATGTCTGCTGACAATCATTCCGCCGATTTTGAAATTGACCCTGAAGGCGTTTGTCGTGATCGCCGAGCGCCAGCAGTGCAGCCTGAACCGCCGTTGGTTCGGATTCCTGTCCCGCAATCGCCAAATCCGACTATTGGCCAAATCGCTTTTGGCGTTCTTCTGTGTTTTGGCATGATTCTGATCTTGTCCGTCTGCGATCTTCTGCCGACACCGCCATCGAATTCGCCTTCATCATTACCACCGGCCGCATCCGATGATTTGAGCGAAAAGTTTTCATTTCATAATCAAGAAATGATTCGTCCTCGGCACCCCAACATTCAAGATTCTGACGTTGGAACAGTGTCAGGGGATCTCAAACTGCGAGAAATAGAATCCGAGCGTCAACCAACTCAGAGCTTGGGTGTCAAGGAAGACTTTACTCGCCCTCCGGTATTCGGTTGGTTGTCAGCGGAGGAAGAGCGCTTAAAGTCCATTGCCCGATTCGTCGCAACGACGAGTAGTTGGCCAAGTTGGACGTGGGACGGCGCTGATCTGTTGTTCACAGATTATACTGGCGCGGTGAAAAGTATTAATCTGGCTTCGAAACAAATCACAGATTATCAGACAAACGGTTTCAATCCCGTTCTATCGCCGGACAAGAAGATGCTCGGTTATGTTGAGCGAGACGAATACGGCCAAAGCGTTCTTGTGAAGACGCTGGCCACTGGAGCGATCGTCAAACAGCATCTTAGTTTTAATCGACTCAAGTGCGGTGATCGCGTCGACCCGGTATTCACCGCGTGGTTATCTTGGTCCGACGATAGCCGTCACTTGTTTTACTGTGATCGCGGAATTAGGACCGTTATCGCAGATGATGTTGATAATGGTAAATCAGTCGCAGGGAAAGTCTTTGCGAGAGATTTTTTTGTGCATGATTCCGTTGGTGACAATGCAGCAAGGCAAGGCGGGAAGTTCGCAGTCGCAGAAGGGTTTGAGGCAACAAGGAAAGCGTGGGTGGTTAGCCTGATTGAGAAACAATCTGCGACGAACGCGCGAGACTATGCGTTTAGGGGGATTAACCTTGGAGACATAACCCGGCTCACGCATTGTATTGACGTTGTTCGCTTATCGCCTTCTGGTAAAGAGGTAGCAATTGGATATCACGAACTTGATGGCCGGCAAAGGAAGAGCGGCGGTTTTATGATTTACAATACTGAAACCAGCAACGTGACGAAGTTGTTGCGTGGTCCAATTGAGGGTGCGGAGTGGTCTCGCGACGGTGATCAAATCGCGATAGTGGTGAGTCGAGGCGATCAAGAACGCGAGTCTATGCAAGTTTGGGTCGTTGACATTCCAGCCGGAAAGACATGCGTGGAAATTTTGACCAATTCGGGCAATACCGAAGGCATCTTGAATTCTAAGAATGATGGGAAGTAACTGGTTTATGAGGTTAAAGCGATGAAGCGAAGTGCGATTGCGGTATCGACGTTGTGCGTGATGTTCGCCTTAGGGCCTGGGTGTGTTGCGTCTATGGCTCAAGATTACGAACCAGGCGATGAAATCGTCGTGATCGCGGACGCGACGCTGTCTGTAGATGGGAATACCAAAGTAGATGACGTTTGGCCTGGGTTGGTGCTCAAAGTTCAAAAGGTGGCGGGAAAGTGGCTTTGGCTCACCAACGGTAAGCCCGGCTGGCTCGACCAGCGTCATGTCATTCCTCTAAACCGAGCAGCGGTTGACAGGTTCACCGAATTGATTCGCGATAACTCTAGCGACGCAAGACTGTACAACGCACGTGCGGATATTTGGAAACATTTGGGTGAACTGGACATTGCTTTGAGCGATTACAGCGAAGCGATCCGGCTCCATCCAGCCGCGGCGTACTTTACAAACCGCGCCAGAGTATGGTGCGAAAAGAATGATTTTGACAAGGCAATAGCCGATTATAATGAGGCAATTCGACTGGATCCACGGAGCTTTGCCGCATACCACAATCGTGGCCAAATATGGAGTATCAAAGGAGAATATGGTCGTGCAATTGCCGACTACGATGAGGCCATTCGAATCGAGCCAAAGCTTCAAGTGTCCTTTGTCCTTCGCGGTGGAGCGCTGCGAAGCATTGGAGAAACTGAGAAGGCTATGTCCGATGCGAATGAAGCGATACGCCTAGACCCGGCAAGCGCTGATGCATTTAATCTTCGTGGAGCACTTTGGAACGACCGCGCCGAGTACGACAAGGCACTAAGTGACTACAACTTGGCCACGAAGCTCGATTCCCAGCTTGCAAACGCATTCACTAATCGAGGGCAAGTGTGGCAGGTAAAAGGCGAATTTGAAAAGGCAATCAGTGACTTTAATCGAGCCTTAACTCTCGATCCAAGTTGTGAACTTGCACTTGTCGGTTTAGGTCAAATTTGGCTCACCAAAGGCGATTGTGACCAAGCAATACGTAACTTTAGTGAAGCAATCAAAATCGATCCTGCTAATATATGGGCGAACAAGGGTCGTCGACGTGCATGGGCGATCAATCAAGAATACAAGAAGATCGTTGATGACTACGCCCAGGAGATCTCACTTCGCCCGAAAGATCCGAGAGGATATAACGGCTTGGCGTGGTTGCTCGCAACATGCACTGAGGAAAAGTGTCGAGACGGAACACAAGCAGTCGCCAATGCGACAAAAGCATGTGAATTGACCGGCTGGAATGACAGCGGATATCTCGACACATTAGCTGCAGCGTACGCGGAGAAAGGTGATTTCCCGAAGGCGACTGAATGGCAGGCGAAGGCAATCGGGCTTGCCAAGCAGGATCAGCAGGCGGACCTCCAAACACGTCTTGAACTCTACCGCGCTGGAAATCCTTATCGCAATTAGAAACACTGGCCGCGAACCAATGCTCATCATTTGAGTCTTGCCAAGAACCTATAGCAAGGTGGTTGATCTCGCTCGGCGTCCTCGTTGGCAGTCACGCAAGCGGTGCGATCATTAAGGTCGCTGGCCCCGTGACAGGCCCCACCGGCCGCATTCGCGGTACAAAGTACAAACTTCCTGACGGCATCAGGAACACAACACGGAATGTTGAAATCATTGTCAGGGATAATCGAGCACTGGCGACGCGGACGTGACGTCCGCTGCGTCGCCGTTGGACGCTCGCCCCGGCAGCCCTTCTTATCACGACTGCGAGCGAAGTACGACGCCG
>JBGSVC010000355.1:0-3339 GCA_041753175.1 Planctomycetaceae bacterium | reverse complement strand
GCGTGATGATCTTTATTCTTTCTGTTTATTACTTTCTGGCAGATGGTCCTGAATTGATCAAGGCATCCGAATCATTGATACCCGTTAACACCGATCATCAAAGGAAACTCTACAAACAATTTGCCGTCGTTGTTCGAGCCGTGATGACTTCCACCATGCTCGCAGCAGGTGGTCAAGGGATTGCAACGTCAGTGATGCTCTGGATGATGGGGTTTGGACACTTTTTTTTATATACCGTTGTCTGTACCTTTGCAGCGCTGATCCCCTTGGGAGGGATCGCGCTTGTCTGGGTTCCCTGCGTCATTGCCCTGGTCATCTCGAAAAGCTATGTCATGGCTGTGGTCTTGGCACTTTATGGTTTCTTTGTTGTCGGGACATTAGATAATGTTTTACGCGCCTATATCTTGAATTCGGATGCCAAACTGCATCCGCTTCTGGCGCTGGTCACAATCCTGGGTGGGCTGCAAGTCTTGGGATTGTGGGGAGTCTTTATCGCTCCGATTGTCGCCTCAGTCCTGCATGCACTTGTCCAGATCTTCAATCAGGAACTGCTCGATTTATCGAAAGATCGACTGGGAACAAAAGAGTCAGGCGCCAGCCCTCCGATCGTCGAGCAGGTCGTAAGTGCTCCCGTCCCGGCGTTGTGAAGGCGATGTGTATTGTTTCCCGATGGAACATTGACTCTTCCCTTTCGACTTTTTGGGTAACACAACGACGATGTCAAAATCTGGCAAATCGAAAGCAGGGCTCCTCCATTGGCTTACAGAGGCCCAGTTGGCCGTCTACCTCTTGGATGACCGAAGACGAATTCGATTCTTTAATCGAGGCTGTGAATCTCTGCTCAAGGTCGCCGCTGGCGAGATGATCGGAAAAGTGACGTCCTTCGGTGGTGATCATGCTGAACAGCCGGATGCGATGTGGCTGACGCGTCTCGGTGCGCCGCCGGCCTGTTATCACGGACAGCAGGCCAGAATTCCCTTGGTTATCGACAATTCACTCGACCAGATCATTCGGTTTTATCCTCTCATCAATGAGCAGTCGTTAGTGGAAACGATTCTTGCCATCATTGTCCATCCACTTGATGAGGACCAAAACTTTATAGAGTCACTCTCAAGGCATCGCAAGCTTCAACTCCTTGACAACATGGGATCTCACGCGACCCAGGGACATAAAAAGCTCATTGGCGAGAGTATTCTCTGGATGAAAATCTGCCGACAAATTCAACTGGCTGGCAATACAAAAATGCCAATGGTCATTACAGGGCCGCAAGGCTCCGGAAAATCTCATCTCGCCGGTCACATTTGTCGTATCGAACAACGTGCAATCGTAATGGAACCGACGCTGGAGTATCTGGGGCATGAACCGATCGTCATTGATTGCCAGCAGACTCGGCCCGATGACGTCATCTTAGAAATTCTTAGAATTCAAAGTGCCTGGGAGCAACATGGGTCTGTCCGATCTGGAAAAGCCGCAGTTCACCCGGATATTATCATCGAATCCGTTGATCTTCTTGCTCGCGATGGGCAGTCAATTCTGTGTCAGCTTTTTAAGGGTGTCAATTTTAACTCTCGACTGATTGTGACGACACGTCGTTGCTGGAATGAATTGCAGTCAACTGATATTTTCACCCGAGAGTTTGCGTTTCTGGTCTCAGGGTTAGTCATTGAGTTGCCTGCGCTGATCGAACGTGGAAGCGATGATCTGCTACAGCTGGCCCATTATTTTTTAGAGCAGCAAAATGGTATTAATGCGCGTCAGTTGACAGGATTGAGCAGCGGTTTCTCCAATGCACTGATTGAATACCACTGGCCCGGAAATATCGAAGAATTAGAAGACGTCATCATCACCGCCTCTCAGACAGCGCAGGGGATTTATTTGGAAAAAGACGATTTGCCATTTCGATTTCGAATGGGAATCGACGCCCAACAACTCAAAGACGTTGGAAATGAGCCTGGAGGTTTCCAGCCGGTCGAAATCACTGAATATCTCGAACGACACGAACGAGAATTAATTCAAAACGCCTTGAGCCACTTTGGTGAAAATAAAGCTGCAGCCGCGCGTGCACTGGGAATGACACGGGCCAGATTTTACCGACGAATTGAGCAATTAGGCTTGTGACGTGATTCATCTCAGAAGAATGGTTATATTGAGACAACAGTCTCCGATTTTCAGCCTGTGATTTCAATAAGAAAGTTGCTTCCATGTCGGAACCAATACGTTCTGAACATCCCCAGATTCGCGAAGCCATCTCCAAGGCTGGCGTTCTCGTTGAAGCCATGGAATACATTCGGCGGTTTCGTGATCGCCACATCGTGATCAAGCTGGGGGGCAGCGCACTGGAAGAGCCAGAATCTGTCCGCAGCTTTCTAACAGACGTCATCTTTCTGGAATCAGTGGGAATGAAGCCAATTCTTGTCCACGGAGGGGGAAAGTCCATCAGCCGGGCCATGAAAGATGCAGGCATCGAGCCTCGATTTGTACAAGGAAGACGCTACACCGATGACCAGACGATGAACATTGTCGGCGATGTTCTGGCTGGAGAAATCTGTGAATCTGTCGTCAACGAAATTCAGGCACAGGGAGGGCGGGCCGTCGGTTTGAATTTCAAATCACAAAACATCCTGATTGCAGAAAAACTGATGCTTCCTGATGAAGATTCTGGAGAAGCCATCGACCTCGGGCAGGTCGGTCATGTCGTTGAGATTCAAAGGGAAATACTTTTGGCGATCTGTCGCGCCGATACCATTCCTGTTCTTCCCTCAGTCGCCAAAGATAAAGACGGGAAACTCATGAACGTGAATGCTGATACGGCGGCAGCAGCTGTTGCACGTCTCATTCATGCAGAAAAACTTGTCTTTGTCAGCGATGTTCCCGGAATTTTCCTGGATCGAAATGATCCTTCAACTCTCATCTCGCATCTGAATGCAGCACGCTGTCACGAATTGATTAAAAGTGGTGTTATTGATTCAGGGATGATCCCCAAAGTAGAGGCGGCCATTGAAGCGCTCAAAGCTGGAGTGAAAAAAATCCACCTCATAGATGCCCGAATTCCACATGCACTGTTACTGGAAATCTATTCCAGCCAGGGCATCGGGACGGAAATTGTGTTGTGAGGATAACACAAAAAAAGCCTTCATAGTGAAAGGCTATTTGAAACGCATCTCACTTGAGCGCGATGGTTTGGCTTTTCCAGTTATTGATGCCAGCCTCGAGGAAGTTGATGAAGACTTGCGGGTCAGGATTGTAGCCAGACAGGCGTGACATGATTTTTCCGTCAGGCGAGACAACAACATAGGCAGGCAAGCTCACATCACCAAACCAGTCTTCCTGTAATTTAAT
>JBGSVC010000354.1:0-9921 GCA_041753175.1 Planctomycetaceae bacterium | reverse complement strand
TCGATACGCAGTCCCGAAACATCGGTCTCATTTAGCGACTCGATACGCCACGCTGGCGATCTTTCTGGCATTGACGCTGTCGAGTTGCACAACGCAACGTCAGATCGACGCTGCCAAGCAAAAGGGAACACTGTCCGGTCGAAGTGATGGGTGGGCGGCAGGCGAAGCTAAGGGCTTCCGGGAAGCGAGCGAAAAGTATCAGTCTCAAGCTTTTCGAAAAACGCTCTGGACGAAGTACTGGGAAGGAGATTTCCAGCGTCCGCGTCTTTGGCGGTGGGGAACGATTGCCTTGGGAATCATGGCGGGGTTGGCGCTGCAGTGGGGCGTATTCTGCGGACTTCGCAGTTTCAGATATTTGCTCGATGTTGACTTCATTCTCACAAAACAAAGTTCAAAGGTGGCGAGCGGCCTGATCTTGGCAGCCTGCTTCCTGAGTACCCAGGGATGCGAACATCCAGCCAAGAAAGCATGGAAATCCGGATATGACCGTGCATATCAGAGCGCGTTCCAGAAAGGGATTTCATACGGCACCACTGAAGGTCAGGTGGAGGGGACAAAACGTGGAGTTGAGAAGGCCCAAGCCGCGGCACGTACTGGTCGATCATGGTGGCTTTACCTCGACCTCGTGGGCTGCGGCCTCGGTATGGGTCTGACTATAGGAATTGCCGTCCAATATCTGACGCTGTTTGTGATTCGTCTCTCCGAGCATGTCAACGAGTTCTGGTCGCCACTGCTGGTTCCTGGTATCGCCGCGTCCCCCTCTTATGGCTTGGTGCTCGCGCGGCAAGAAGAACTGTTGCACTATCGCGAATCGATCATGTCGATCAAGCAACGCCTGAGGGAGTCATTCTTCGAAATGTCCAATCGTGCGAATCATAAGAAAGCTGAACTGGCGAATAAATCTCAGCGATTTGAGCAGAGCAAGCGAGACGGGATCCGAAAAGTCGAACCGCAGATCGCCACGATCATTCGCAAAGCAGAATCAACTGTTGGCCGAAATAAACACCCCGATCATCTACTCACACCATGCCCACAATGCCGCGTCAGAGTGCGTTATCGACCCGAGTGGGCTGGGAAAAGTGGTCGTTGTGGTTCCTGTGGAAATGCGTTGCGGCTACCGGGGAAGCGAGATTGAAGTTCATGTTTAGCGATTCTGCATATTCGGGAGAAAAAGAGATGAGTGATACAAGACAAAACCGCTGGGAAGATTTGGATGCACGCCTGAAGGGAGAAAAGAATCGCCACGGTCCTGAAGAGTCACACGCTGAGAAATTCGATGTCGAGATCGTCGATCGTGACGTACCTCCACGCCTCATCACGATCCCCCACAATTCGATGAATCCTTCGGGGATCTTCACGACGATCCGCGCACGAACTCTACAAAACGAACTGATCATTCAAACGCTCCAGGCACAGCAAAGAGCACAGTTGGAGACGTTGAAATACAAGATTAGCAAGGCGGTCATCGCCGCCAATGCACAGGCAGATCTGCTCACAAAGGAATATCTAACAAAGCTGGACGAGCAGTGGATGTTGATCTTTCAGAAATACGAAATACGGCACCTCACCATTAAGTCCGCAATGATGACAGAAGTCACAGCCCGAATCGTCGAGACCATAGACATGGTCCAATCACAAGATTGGCCCGAAGACCTCATTCATCAAACAATCGACTCTCTTCTGCAACTTAGGGAAAACGTCATCACCAAGGTCATGCGAGAGCTCGGCTCTTAAAGCCGACCGTCTCCTGGTGAGAAGCGACATAACGGTGGCTTGTGCCTCTGAAATCTCAATGCGATGACCGTTACTAATCGCTCTTATGGCGGACGGTTAAACCCGACTCTTTTCTGACTTTAGGAGTATTTCCATGCTTGACCCATTTGAATTTATTAACGCCGGCAAATCCTTTCGAGACGTTCTGAACGTACTCGCCGAGTCCAATTCTGATGAGCTTCAGAAAACAGGATCAGCGTTGTCGAAAGAGATGATCCAAGAGGTTGAGAAATTTGTACGCCGCGAAATCCGCTCTGCATCAGTTCGTCACGTCCTCGCCTGTGGAGCCATGTTTCATCTCTTGTCTTTTATCTCCGATGAAGAGTTTGTTCAGAAACGCTTTGATGATTTGCTGAATGAACTGATGATTTCGAGGACACAGGCCTATCGCTGCCGACCGGTGTGGACCTGTTTTGGCAAAGTGTTCCTGCAAGAATCAGGCTTACAAAATTTCTTTTGTGCAGAAGCTCTCAAAATTCTTTCCGAAGAACAAACACCCCAATCAGCACGCAATGAAGCACTGCAACTTGCCAGAGAGGGAATCACAATCACGATCAAAATCGCCGTGACGCTCAAATTGCATCGCGGTCCCGAGCCTCTTCAGATCAATCGCGATGCGGTGAGTCGTACCCATCCCATAGCCAATTCTTCCTCTTCGATTCCAAGTCGACAGGGGAAGAAGCGTTGCAAGAAGTGGCTCTTTGTGGGGACTGCAGCTCGCATCGAAGTGATCTCAACCACAGCTGATGGAGTCACGGATCGAGCGGCGGTCATTCATGATCTGCAGGCTGCGATCGAGGAACTTCAACGGCAAGATACCTATCAAGATGTCGCCTAACCCTCAGAATCATTCGGGAGATTAGCTATGCCCTCACAATTTGAAACTTTTGATCCGGCGTTCGCACAGTCGGGACCGACACGACCATTGCGACGATCGAAAACGGGCCGTCAGATCATCACTTTCCTGCTGGCCAACCTGATCATCCTCCCGTTTCTGCTGATGATTCATGCGACGATCGCCGGTGAGGGGATTGCCAGATCTCTGCCGGTCTTTCAGAGGAAGCTGTGGAGCTTGCCCATTCCCGGCGTGGCTTATGCAAAGAACTATCAAGGGTTCTCCTCGATCGACTTGAGCTTCATTTCGGCGGTCGGATTGTTTCTGATTGCCACGATGGCCTGGAAAAAGCTGTTTTTAATGCTTTCAGAAGGCTCGAGTGGTCATCGAGATTATGAGAATCCGTCGTTGTCGTTAATTCATTTGGGCGTTTCACTGTGCATCATTATCGCAGATGCCGTGCTGTTCTGGGCAGGACTGGCAACGCAGTCTGCCAGCGGGTGGTCTGACACACCTTTTTATGTGGCTCCCCTGGCCACCGTTCTGTTTAGCGCCATTACTGCTGCCGTCGCAGCGTGGCACGCCGATTTTCATACTTCCCGTTACTCCTAAGGAGATTGATGATGAACAAGACTTCGAAAACTCTGCCGATACTAGCCATCGTGATCGGATTGCTGTGCTCCAGCTGTATTGAGAACCAATCAGTTTCCAATCCCACGCCGTTTGATGAACAGGATCTCGATGCCTGCCTGGCGATCGTGATCGATATGTCCGGTTCCTTCAGTGAGAGCTGGGATGACAAGGCCTACGACATCTTTTTGAACATCAGCGACCGCTATTTTCAGGGGGCGATGGGAACGGAAACACGTTTGGTGATCGGACAGCTCAGCGGCAACGATCAGGTGCTGCTGTTTGAGGGAAAGCCTGCGGATTTACGCGAGAAGTTCCGCTCTCCTGCGGAGCTCAACCAGTTCCTTAAGAGCCACGCAGACCCGTCATCTTCCCGTGTCTATGACGCGACCCGTAGGACGCTTGATTATGTCAGCTCGATCTCGGGAGTGGGGCCGAATACCCGGCTGCTGACCGTCATCCTGTCAGACATGCAGGACAGCCAGTACCACCCGTCAATTGCCTCCACCGCCGAAACACAACTGGCAGAATCCCTCCGCAGATATCAGGCCCGAGGCGGATCCCTCGCGTTGTATCACGTCGCTGAAACGGAACGAGATCACTGGAGTGCTCTGCTCCGAAATGCTGGTTTCACGACAGGCCAGTTCATCATCGAAGGCAGCCTCACCTCCAGTCCGCGATTGCCCAGTTTCGAATGAGACTTGGGATCAACTGGAGACCAGTGGGAGACGGCTTCGCTCTCTGTAGACTGTTCGCCGCGTGACGAACGTACTTGGCCCAATGGAAAGGAGGGTCCGCATCATGCTTGGGCCACCATCGCCCGATGTGCTCGATGATCTCCCCCGTGGTCGCCAACACGATCAAGTCGGGATGCCACCGCATGCTTACTTTGAACCGTCTCGCAATTTGACGGCCACGGAGTCACTCAGGTTCGATGCCGAAAGGAATGAAGCCTCCAAGCTGTTCCTGGGGGTGAGTGGTGGGCAGGTTATCACTGGCGAGCGGCTACTTGATGGACGCCTTTCTCGGCATGTGGTGGGAGGAACGCCGATCGGGATCGGGGACGATCGCCATCACCTCGTTTTGGCGGGTTCGCGAGCTGGAAAGGGACGCTCCTGTCTCCTTCCGGTGTTGCTGAGTGCCCCGTCGGACACCTCGCTAGTCGCTATCGATCCGAAAGGGGATCTCGCGAAAATCACGGCCCCATATCGAGCCAGTCTGGGACAGGAGGTCGTGTCGCTTGATCCATTTGGGGTCTCCGGTGCCGGAACAGAACAATTTCGGGGCGCGTTCAACCCATTGGATATGCTCGATCCGGCCGACTCCAGGACGTTTGTGCCCAATGCCAAGCTGATTGCGGACTCCCTCATTGTCTCCGGCGATTTCAAAGACCGGCACTGGGATGAAACCGCCAAGCAGATTCTGGCAGCGCTGATCGTGCATATCTGCACATTCCTTCGCTACCTGGGTGCGCGAGATCTGGTGACGATCTGGTACCTCGTTTCAGAACTGATGACGCCTGATCCTGACAATCCCAAACGCCCTTGGCTGGAAACGGAAATGCTGGCCAATGATGCGGCAGGAAACATGGTCAAGAATGCCGCTCGCCAATTTTATGACCGGGCAGATGGGGAACGGAGTTCCGTCCTCTCCAACCTCCGCAAGCATCTCGACTTTCTCGGCATTGAATGCATGCGGGATGTACTCTGTGGTCCATCGATCGACTTGCGTGACCTCAAGCGAAAATCACTCGCCCTTTATATTACGCTCCCCGCCATGCGGATGGCGGATCTCTCGGGCTGGTTACGCATGATCATCCAACTGTCCATTGCCGCTCATGAGGAAGAATCGCATCAACTCGGAGGATCTACCGTCATGCTCCTCGATGAATTTAATGTCCTCGGAAAACTGTCCTGCCTGGAAACCGCGGCCGCTCAAATCGCCGGACTGGGGCTCAAACTTTACACGGTGCTGCAAGATCTCAGTCAGCTGCAGAGCAAATACCCGAAATCCTGGGAGACGTTCATCGGGAACACTGGGTGTATGCAGGTGTTCGGATTAGCGGACCAGACGTCGCTGGAATATGTCTCTAAAAAACTCGGCGAGACGGCCACAATCACGCGCAGTACAAACATTCCCGGCTTCGATCAGGCAACGCAGCAGGGACTCTCCGGTGAATCGTGGTCCCTGGGAACACATCGGCTGCTGACGCCTGATGAAATCGCCCGGTTCTTTGCCCGCGATGACAAACAATTGCGTCAATTGATTCTGCGTCCAGGCTATCGTCCAGCCATTTTACAGCGGGCCTTCTACGACAAGCATGAACTGTTTCGGGGGAGGTTCGCCGATGTCTAAAAAGCATTATCAACGGTGCACAGCACCCGGGTTGCCGCCCTGGCCGTGGCTGATGTTTGACAAGCAACAGAAACAGGCGGTCGTGTCGTTCCGACTGGCGACTTGGCGGAGCGGCCAGCAGGCCGATCGCACGAGCCAGCTGGTCGTCTGGAGCCTGACGCTCGTCGCAGGTTGGTGGACCTGGAACCGCACGGCCGTTATTGGAAACTTGATCGGGCAGGGGTTCGCCACATTTTTCTTGGTCGTTATCGTTTACATGGTATTGAAAGCCCTGATCCCACCGGCATTCGGACCGTTTCTGGCCCGGAAACTCTTCGCCCGCCGTAGTACCGTCTGGTTTACCCCGAATGAGATCGCGTTCCGCAGCCGGATGTATGAAAACGGTGTTGTCGTTTCTCGTAGCTGGAACGGCCATCCGATCCAGATCCGGTTCGACATGGCTCCTGATCCAGAGGCAGCCGAAGCACGAGCTGAGTCTCCTCAAGGACAAGGACCAGATCCCCGATTGCAGACCGCACATGTCTTGCGATTGGTGATCTCCGCATTCGATCCCAGGCGGAGCGTCTCGCACTCAATTCAAGCTCCACTCGCCCGAGCGATTCCAATGTTTCCCATCGATTTGCAGGACGCCCGACGCCTGACGGTGGTCCTGTCCGCCGCAGCTGAATTGACGTCCGCTGCTTCCATTCCCACTGCCCAACCCGTCCCCAGTTTGGACGCCGGTTTGGACATTGATGCCAACCCCACTTGAACGGGAGTCGATCCATGACCATCTGGGAAACCATCCTCATCGCTCTAGGCGTCTCACTGGATGCGTTCGCCATGGCATTGGCCATCGGTCTGTCGCTTCCAAGAGTGACGATCGCCATCATCTGCCGAACAGCGGCCGCATTGACGATCCCATCATGCATCATGCCGATCGTCAGCCTACAGTTGGCATCCCATTGCCTGGAGGGCTTTCAGCTGGCGGACGAGCTGTTCGTTCCGTTGGTACTGAGCTGGATGGGTGCCGTGATGATTTCTGGAAACGACCTCGATCTCCACTCAATCGAGAACAAAATAACTTGGTCTTCACTGATTCTCCTGGGGTGGCTCGCCAGTCTAGATGTCGGCGCAGCAGGAATGGCGATGGGGATAGCAGTTGGGACTAATTTATTCACCGTATACCTCATCTCGGTCCTTACCGGCATCTTGGCACTCTGCGGGCTGTTGCTGGGGTCGAAAATCAGCCGCCGATCAGGCCGTTATGCCGAGATCACTGGCGGAACGATCCTGCTCAGCATCGCACTGTGCAGCTGCATAGGGCGATGAGTTTTTCGGGTTGCCCGAGATCGCCTTTGGGCCATGCCACGTTGAGGTCAGTTATGCAATCCCAACCGATGATACTCCTGACGATTCGTGACGTCGCCGAACGGTTGAAACTCAGCCCCTCGGCAGTCTACCAACTCGTCGAAACTGGCAGCCTTGCCCATCATCGCGTCGGAAATGGTCGCGGAACAATTCGGGTGAGTGAAGCGGACTTGCTGGCGTACCTGACTCAGTGTTGGCAGGGAGTTGCCGAGAAGCCCGCCTTAACGCGGGCTCCTCGCACTAAACTCAAACACTTACGGCTCTGATCGTCCCTGAACCTTGCTGGCTTGATGCAGCAGATGTTCGGGATTGAGGGACAAATGCTGATAAACGCGTGCCAGAGTACTGGGATCGGAATGCCCCATCAAAATAGCCACGGTCAATCCATCCAGTCCCGACTGCAATGCACGCGTTGCCCAGGAATGTCGCAGGGCGTACAGCGAAAATCGCGGGATCGATTCGTTGGCCAGCTTGGCCAGGACTCGCTGCCGAGCTTCTTGCCGAAGTTGTCGAGCCGTCTTCGTAACGAGAACACCCTGAACCATTCGCTTCGGCTTGAGTTCACCGATCATCTGCTCCACTGCATTCTCAAGCTGAGCAACATCGATGCTCGTCGTCTGCAGCATGCGAATGCGGATGCGATCGAAGGCCGAGTTGACGGCATTGGGAGTCCAGGCCCGACCATCCGAGTTTCGAAACAGCCGTCCGGTCGGATACTGCTCGACCAGCTTTTGTGTGATCGCTGCGGCAGGACCGGCCAAGTAAACGACGCGCGGCTGTCGCTTACCCTTCGCTTCCGATTTGGGAAATACCCAGCGAAAGTGCTTGAGGTCGACGTGACGGGCTTCAACCCGCAGAGATTCCTGCGGGCGGCAGCCGGTTTCCCAAGTGGTGACGACCAGGTCTCGCAGACCAGGATCACGAATCAAGCTCAGCAGTTGTCCGTACTGTTCAACGCTGACAATCGCTTCCTTGCGGTCCGCTCCAGGCACCTCAAGGTGATCCAGGGGATCGGACGAGATATAGCCTTGTTTCATCGCCCATTTCAAGCAGCGTTTGATCGAGCGGAAGTAATTGCGACGAGACGTCCGAGACAACTGCGGATAGCTGTCGACCCATTGCTGCACGTGGTAGGGCTTGAGAGACTGCGTTCCCAAATCAGGATACGTTCGGGCAAAACGCTCCAGCCGATATCGGTACCACTCGTAGGTATCCAGCGCCCGATTGGTCTGAACCCATTCCAAGAACGCATCGATGATGGCCACCAAAGAGCGGGCATCGACTTGCTTGCTCGCTGGCTCACGCATGAGTTCGTGATAAAGGCGAAAGGCCACTTCACGCTCAGGGCCGAGATTGTGCTGTCGGCGGTCGATTTCGACGTACCACAGCTTGCGAGATTTTTTGAAAAACGGTTTGGGATAATGTGCCACAGCGAACCTCCAGTCTGATCCAAAAAAGGAACACTAGAGGCGACCGAAAGGCTCGCTTCGCGGTCTTGACGGGCTGTCACCCGTCAGGGCCGTTTATATTCTTGCATCGCTCAGTTCTCGGACAAGTTCTCGTACAGCAAGGCCTTTTGAAAAAACCAATTTGCCGTAAGTCCTTGTCCTGTAAAGTGCACTCGATAGGATTCGAACCTATAACCCTCGGTTCCGAAGACCGATGCTCTATCCAATTGAGCTACGAGTGCCGATCACAACACATTGGCTGCGAAGTCGAAATTATAGCAAAACCGATCGCCGCCACAACACAACCGGGTGAGAGCCTCGGCATTTTTCTCTCCAGGATCATTCAGCCCCGGAACTCGTCAAAATCGCAGGCCTCACAACCAAAGCTGGCTGCGAAGGTAATCGATCATATCTCCAAATAAGACATATCCCAGACTCTTTTTCCCACAATCGATTTTTGCTTTTACTTCTGCTCCGATCCGCAGTTCCGGAACTTCTTGCTTATTAAACTGGATTTGAACGTCAACGACATTTCCCTGCTGCGTTTCGTCGGCATATGCCCTTGTTCCGATGACATTGAGTTGACCGTTGTAAGTTTGTGTCGGTTCGGTCGCAAGAATAAATTCGACCGGCAATTCTGATTGTAATTTCCGGCGCTGAGCCATCAGATGCCCCATGCGGTAATCATCGACTTGAACCTCCAATCGCCAGTCACCTTGAGGATCCATGATTTCCATCAAAACTTCTCCGCGCGAAACAGGGCGGTTTCTGAGAATTTGCTCAACCTGAAACGTCGCTACGATCCCATCGATCTGAGAACGAACTGTCAAATGGTCCAGTCGTTTGGCGACAATCTCATGCTGCAATGTCAGATGCTCGATTTCAACGAGCGTTTCAGCCAGTTGGCCGTCGTAGTCCAGCACCTCCTGTTCCTGACCCAACTTGACGGCTTTTTCACGCGAAGCGCGAAGTGTGTATGTAGCGGTTTTTTTTTCCGACAGGAGATTTCGCAGACGAATCTCCTCGGCTTCGAGTTCTTTATTCTTCAAAACGACCAACGCTTGCCCCTGTGACACCTCTTGCCCGTCGGTAACGAGTACTTCTTCTACTTCGGCGTCCCAGGGAGCAAAGATTTCCCGCTGTAACGCAGGCATCAGACGTCCTGTCCCCGTCACACGATAATCCCACGGGAGCCATGTCATTAAACCAGCTACCAGACACAGCCCTAATAAAATCGCTAACGATTTCCCAAAATGACGATCATACATCCAACCGGTGATCCGCCCCGCCGTCCTCCAAAGAGGAAACATTGGCAGGCGATCAAGCAAACGCGTGTGTGTTAAACAAGCCGCCGAATGATCACTAACCAGTTCCAGCACCTCACGTCGTGATTGTTCAAACCGGTCGTCATTCATTTTCTCGATGACGAGAAAGCCAATTGTATTCCCGCTCCTTTTCTTTTTATTATTAGGAAAGTCAGGCTTTTCGGTAGGAGGCTTGCCGATCCTGATCGGCTGAATGGCAACCATG
>JBGSVC010000353.1:0-6492 GCA_041753175.1 Planctomycetaceae bacterium | reverse complement strand
CTGCACCTTGACGTCAACTTTTCCACCTGAATCAGATGCTTCCAAAGCATTGGCCAGCAGATTTAAGATCACCTGTTTGATTTCATTGGCATTGATATAAGCCAAGGGATCTCCGGTCGTTTCAAAATTCACCTTGCGATCGCGATATTGACTCAAATGCGAAATCATATCAATGACCTCTCGCACGATGAAATTGATATTTCGACCTTCTTTCTCCGTCTCCTTACTTCGCGCGAAATTTAACAGCCGATCCGTAATCTCCCGACAACGAAATGATTCCGACTGAATCATATTCAAATATTTCCCGATGACTTCCCGATCATTTTGGGTAAGTCCTTCGGCTGTTTCCAAGAGTGGCTCCACGCGATATTCCAAAGACTCAGCCGCCATCGCGATGGCAGAGAGCGGATTATTGATTTCGTGGGCCACTCCTGCCGCCAGAAAACCCAGACTTGCCAGGCGTTCGGATAGGATCAGTTCGCGAGTTTTCTCCTTAACAAGCTGATCCAGATCTGTGTTGACTTCGTTAAACTGCCTGACGACATGATTGAAAACTTCAGCCAGTTCTGCGATTTCATCTTTGCTTGTCAAGGCAATTTGATAACTGAAATCACCATGCGAAACCCGCATCGCCCCCTGGTGAACTTTTTTAATCGGCACAAATATCCAGCGATAACCCAGGAAGATCGTGGCAAAGAAAATTGTGGCACTCAATGCACAAAAAATACAGAATATTTGAAACCGGGACTGATACTTCATCTGAGCATCAATCAATTTCGGATACATCACCGACGCCGGATCTCGCATCGATTGCACATTCTCGACAATCATAATGACCCGCGAGAGCAATAGCCGAGTGACTTGATCGCAGATCTGAGGCTTGTGCAAATCGGCAGCAATCTGCTTGAGCATCAATACCTGATTTAATACGCTGACGGAAATCTGGCGTGAGACTTCCGTAAGGTTGTTCATTTCACTTTCGACAGGGAGGGCGTTGAGGCGATCGTTAAAGACTTCGACCGCGGCTTCCACATCGGCTAAACGTTCACGAAACGCTTTCTCGCGTTCTTTGGCAGCATAGATCTGTTCTTCGGGTGTATTTAATTCGTTGAGTGGACGGGCATTGAGGGGAAATAACATCCCGTTGACGGCAGATTGCAGTTCCGAAAGATGAGGCGCAGAATTGACGCTCTCATCCAGGTCTTCCAGTAAACGGCCGTAAGAGATTAAGCCATCGACCCCGACATAAGTTAACCCTGCAAAGATAACGACAACGAAACCTAATCCCAAACACAGCTTACGTCGAATTGAATTCGTGTGAAACATCCGTGTCTCCCCCGGCCTCTCATCCTGAAAACATCCTTGAAGAGTGTCTTTTATCAGATCCGACTCTCTTCCAGCAAGCAGTTTTCGATAACAGGCGCACTTTCGTGCCAGAAATCGCCGTGATTCGATTGAATCATCACGCCTCCGGTATTATACTCTTACGTTTCCTTTGGCCCTGAGTGTCGTTCTCACCCATCACTAGTTGCATCGAGAGGGGCGAGTCCCTCTTATCAGGCGGGTTTGGTTACCGGCTTGAATATGCGTGGAACGGTTTCTGGCATTACTATCCAACTCTGAATTGGTATGTGTTCCTATGTCGAATGATCCTAAAGTCGTCTGTGAGTTGCGTTCTAATTTGGGCAGTTCCAAGTCACGACAATTGCGTCGTGCTGGTAGAATCCCGGGCAATGTCTACGGCCACAAGCAAGCACCGGTTGCTATTTCCGTTGCCACCGACACGCTCATGCCCGTCATCATGTCAGGTCACAAAGCTGTCGATCTCGAACTTGATGGTCAAGTTGAAAAAACGATTATTAAAGCAGTCCAATGGGACGTTTTCGGTAGTGAAATCCACCACTTCGATCTTCTTCGCGTCGATGCCAATGAACGCGTCACGACGACTGTTCCCGTCGTACTGAAGGGGACGTCTCCTGGTGCTGCGGGTGGTGGAATTCTTGAGATTCCCCACCATTCAATCACGATTGAATGCAACGCGATTGCCATTCCCGACAACATCATCGTCAAAATTGCTGACCTTCAAATCGGTCAGGCAATTCATATTAGCGATATTGAATTCCCAGCCGGTGTCGTTCCCAAATTGCCAGCCAACGAAGTCGTTGTCCACGTCGTCAAACCACGTGCATCGTTAGATGAGCCAGCAGCCCCTGCTGCCGATGCCGCTGCTACGCCTGCCACATAATTTTGGCTTACAGCATGACTTTCGTGTGGTTGTTTTTAATCAAGCCCGGCTTGCCTGCAAGTCGGGTTTTCTTCGTTCAAGGGCTGCTGGAGTCCTCTATAGTTTGATTTGAAGTGTCATGAAAATAGTCGTTGGGTTGGGAAATCCTGGTTCAAACTATGAGGGAACCCGGCATAATGTCGGCTTCGACCTCATCACTGAGCTAACAAAACGACATCACCCTTCAGGGCCAAAATCGCAGTTCGACGGGCTTGTTTCTGAAACGATGATCGACTCCGAAAAAGTGCTGTTGGTGACGCCTGTGACATTTATGAATCTCAGTGGTCGTTGCGTGAGGCCATTCGTTAATTTCTATAAACTTAATCCAAAATTGGATTTACTTGTTGTATGTGATGACATCAATATCGATTTGGGGCGACTGCGATTTCGGGCCAACGGAACCGATGGCGGCCAAAAAGGGCTGCGCGACATCATCTCTCAGCTTGGTTCCAAAGAAATCCCTCGTTTGAGAATCGGGGTAGGAAAGCCACCTGCTCAATATAATGTCAGCGACTACGTCCTGGGGAAATTCTCTTCTCAAGAACGTCAAACAATCGATACCTGTCTTCAAAAAGCAGCCACTGCTGTCGAGGATTGGGTGAAAGAGGGTTTGATCTCGGCGATGAACCGGTTCAATTCACAAACAATTAGCGATTAGACAGGATCTGATGAGTGCTTTTCTGTCCTAAAGAGCACTTCCGGATCAGTCATGGGAATGTTTTTAGGCCAATCAGTCTGATTTTGCAGACACTTTCACCCACCTTGATTGAATTCCTGTTGGGGTTAGTTATCATATCCGTTTGTTTTTAACTGCACGATCAGGACTGAATCTCTGATTGATGTCGTTTGGCATAGGTTTGTATAGATACTGATTTCACCCCGTCAGGCTGTCGTTTTATATTAACGAGTCGTTTGATTGGGATTTACGTTTCTTCTGATACTGACACTTTCAACTACGAGCATCCAGCATTTGGCTCAGGGAGTAGGATCTTGGCCACCCGCAATTACGAAGTTATGTTTTTACTAGACAGTGGAAAATTCGCTGTCGATCCCGACCAGACGACAGCCGAACTGATGGCAACGTTTGAACGCGTGGGTGCTCAAGTGCGTGCACACCGCCCCTGGCAGGATGGCAAGCTCGCATACCCAGTCAAGAAACAATACAAAGGTTTGCATTATCTGGTTTATCTGACCGCCGATTCCTTGGCGATGGAAGAATTCAGCCGTCTGTGTCGCCTGAATACCAAAATCCTGCGATTCATGATCATCGAACCGCCAGAACAACTCTTTGATGTCATGGTTGAAGGTCTTCTCGATCCAGAGAAAGCCAAGAGCTGGAGCGATAACCGCGAAGACGATACACGCAGTTCTCGTCGAGAGATCGATCTTGAAGAAGAAGAGGAAGAAGCCGTCGAGGCTTAATCGTCTGAAACTTCGGAGATCCGAAGTCACGGCTTTGATCTTTTAAGGTAGCGTGTTTATGGCCAGTTTCAACAAAGTCATCCTCGTCGGGAATTTGACCCGTGACCCGCAGGTCCGAGTTGTTCCTTCCGGGCAGCCGGTCTGTGAAATTGGATTAGCCGTTAATCGCACCTGGTACGACAAACAAAGCAATTCCCGCAAAGAAGACACGACCTTTGTGGATGTCACTTTGTGGGGACGTCAGGCAGAAGTGGCAGGCGAGTATCTGGCCAAAGGCCGATCCGTGTTGATCGAAGGGCGGTTGCAACTCGATCAATGGGAAGACAAAGATGGCCAGAAGCGGAGCAAGCTGCGAGTCGTCGGTGAAAATATGACGATGCTCGGCGGCAAAGGCGATAGCCCTGCCCCGTCAGGTGGAGGTGGTGGATATCGTCAACAAGCTGGAGCCTCTAAGGGAGGATATCCCCCTTCGACTTCAGGTAGTGATTTTGATTCCGGCCCTTCTTCCTATTCCGGTCCCGATCAGGATTCCGGTGGTTTTGATGATGATGTTCCTTTCTAAGTCCTGACTCATCATGACCAACAAGATTCCGAGACTGTTCGATCTGAATTCGGTGGCTATGATGTGAAGTCGGTCGAATCTCCATACGTTCAATTTTGATTTTTAATTCAACTTCGCGATAACAGGTTTTTATTATGGCAGGTGCAGCTCCTTCTAGCTCTCGGAACGTTGAACTCTTGTTGGCAGATGATGTCCCGAATCTGGGCAAACGCGGTGCTATCGTTCGTGTCAAACCTGGATACGCCCGTAATTTTCTGCTGCCATATGGATTTGCCACTGTCGCGACCGAAGAAAATAAAAAGGCCGTGGAAGAGCATCAAAAGCGATTGGCCGATTATCAACTCAAACGGGCACAAGACGCTCGCAAACTTGCCGATGTTGTCAGCAAATATAGTGTCACTCTCGAAGCCAATGCCAACACCGACGGTCACCTCTATGGTTCGATCGTTTCCAGCGACATCAGCAAGGCATTGTCAGCGGCTGGGTATCCTGTCACCTCCGAAATGGTCCAACTCGACGGTCACCTTAAAGAGTGTGGAATGTACACGATCAAATTGAAACTGCATCAGGATGTGATGTCTGATGTGAAAGTCTGGATCGTCCCAACGGCCAACAAATAAGCGATGTTATTCTCTTTCCAGAGAGACCAGACGTCGTAGCGACAGGCATCTTAACGATGCCTTTTTTTTATGGGTTGCCAGGATTTTCGAATGGCGACCGTCATCGTATCCGAATCGCATCTTTGAACATCGACGAACTCGGCGCGGGAACTTGTGACCCCAGATCTGTTTGCCGGTGAGTCGTGCTTCAACATGGCATTTTCTTTGGGAGAGCGCGATGAAATCGACCCAGGTCTCTGGTCAAGGCGATTTGTTTTCCAAAGTTCCTCCGCATAATGTTGAAGCGGAGAGAAGCGTTCTGGGGAGCATGTTGCTCGTCAATTCGACGATCGATGATGTCCTTCCGCTTGTGCGTCCCGACTATTTCTATAGCGACACAAATCGTGTGATCTTTACGACCATGATCGAGATGTTCGATCAGGGCAAACGCGGGATCGATGCTGTTACGCTGGGCAATGAGCTGCAACGCTTGGGATTGCTCGAAGAGATTGGTGGGATTGCCACCATCGTGGAGATCATGGAAACCGTTCCCCATGCGGCCCATGCCGAATATTATGCCAAAATCGTGCGTGAGAACTGGTTGAAAAGAACGCTGCTCTATGCCTGCAACGATATTCTCAAAGATGTCTACACCTCAAGTGATCAGATTGAAGATGTCCTCTCTCGCTCCGAACAGAAGATTTTTCAGATTGCCGAACAGCAGGAATCTTTGGACAAAGTCGATATCAAGTCGATCCTCATAGACACCTGGGACCGGATTAACGAGCGTCAGGAAAATGACGGGACGACCACAGGCCTAACATCCGGGTTTCGAGATCTGGATGACATTACCTCGGGATTTCAGCCTTCCGAACTGATCATCCTGGCTGCTCGTCCGAGTATGGGAAAGACGGCGTTTGTCTGTAACTGTGGCCTGGCAATGGCCAAGTCGAAGCGTGGCGTATTGCTGTTCAGTCTGGAGCAGTCGAATCTTGAATTAGCAGAACGTTTTTTGTGCATCCATGCCAAGGTAAACGGGCATAAGGTTCGTCAGGGAAATCTCGACGAGATCGAACGCTACACGCTGATGGAAGCGTCGAACGAGGTCAGTGCCCTGCCCTTGTTTATTGACGACCAGGCCGGACGAACGATGACTCAGATCGCGGCTGTATCGCGACGACTGGCGCGATTCAATGACATCGGTTGCATCATCATTGACTACCTGCAGTTGATCGAAGCAGAAGATAAACATCAGCCACGTGAACAACAGATTTCCAATATCACACGCAGGCTAAAGTTTCTGGCCAAAGATATGCGTGTGCCGGTCATCGCGCTTTCTCAGCTTAACCGGGGTGTGGAGCAACGTGAAGACAAGCGCCCCAGGCTCGCGGATCTGCGTGAGTCGGGTGCGATTGAGCAGGATGCTGACCTGGTGATGTTTCTGCATCGCCCTGAAGCATACAACCCTGAAGACGAACCGGGAGTGGCCTATGCGATTGTGGCCAAGAATCGGAGTGGTCCGATTGATTCCGTCAAGCTGACCTGGATTCGGGAGTCGCTGCGGTTTGCAGATTACAGCCCCATGTCCGCTCCAGCCGGAGAGTGGTGATTGTTGAAGAATTCAC
>JBGSVC010000352.1:0-9553 GCA_041753175.1 Planctomycetaceae bacterium | reverse complement strand
GGCGGACAGAAGAGTCATCAGGCTGATCAATCCAATTGAAATTGTTCTGGAAACAATCGTCGTATTGATCAGCATCAACAGCATCAGCGGAACAAAAAACGTCCATTGCACAAGCACCGATGCGGAAACAGATTCCGCTCCGTTTCCTGCCCACATGCGAGAAACGGTCAGCGGGAGCATCAGGGGGTAATCACCATGAGCGAGTGGATCGAGTTGGAATTGCTGTGCCAATCCAAATGTGCCGTTGACAAAAAAACGGGCTCGCAGATTCCAGATCATCAGCGCATCCCACCAGCCGTTTGGCCGGAGTTCTCGATAGAACTGAGATTCCAGATAGACAAGAAAAACCATGGCGAGTGTGGCGATGATGAGGACAGACTCGAGTGTTCCCAGGCGTAGAGAGGGGCTGATTGTTTGCTTCGAGGAATTGACCGGCTGTTTTGTCAGCCAGAGGCAAACCGTCAACGAAATGGCCAAGGGAATCAAAATGTCCCACAAGAGAACAAGATCGCTGAGTCCGTCGGCTAGAAACATGAGGACAAACAGAATTGCAGACGAGATTGACAGGCCTGCCAATGGTCCGAATGCGCAGGCATTGAGCCATCGCCACGGTGAAGAGTCGGGAATCAACCACCGAATTACGAGAATCCCCATGAGCACGCTGTTGAAATGACTAAGAGTGCCAAGCATGGAATCGGTCGTTTATTACTCGTGGGTGGTCGATGCGTGTTGAGCGAGAATGATTCCCTGCTCGTAAACCTTGATGATTTTGTATTGTGGATTGTTGAGAATGGATTGCAACTGACCGGGAGACAGGCAATCCACGAGAATTATTTCCTCCTGATTATGGCATGTCAGGACGATAGGCGCGAGAACATATTGAGCCAGAACCCAGGCTTCACTGGAGTCGACGGGTTGTCCGGGTTCAGAAGGTTGAACGTAGGAAAGACGTTGAACATCTCGCAGGTCTGCAGCCAGGGGTGCAAGCCTGCGCGCATAATCATCAAGGATGGTATCAGAGCCTAATGTTTTCAGCAGGTTCCTGCCGTGTTGGGCCGAGTAGATACGACTGGCAACAGACACACAGACGATCAAACTGATGAATAATATCAGCATCGAGTTTGATGGTCGTGGAGATAGGGGCAAGTGATCAGACATGATTCCACGGCCCTGTGATGGCAATCGTCACGCCGGGGTCTTGAATGTTTACAAATAGCCACTTTCCATCGGGGCTGAAACAGGCACCGGCCCATTCGGAGGTGGAGAAGTCACGTTGGGGGGCGCCGTCGATGGGAGTTTGTTTGAGATTCATATTATTGACGGCAAAGACGGCCATTTCGCCTTGGGGATTGAGCATAAAGAGGCGTTGCGCGCGTCGATCGCTGTCTTCACACAGAATGATATGTCCATTAGGGGTGAAGGTGACGTTGTCAGGAAAATCGAGAGTTTCGCGGTTGGGGGATTCGTAAAGTAAAGTGACCGTTTCCTCTTGTGGAGAGTATTGCCAGATTTGCCCAGATTTGGCGTCGCCGCCATTGGTGGCCACGAAAACGATTCGACCATCGAAATAGTCACAACCTTCCAGACGGGCGAACGTGGTGGCTTTCAATTTTTTCCCTTGTTCGAAGACACCTTTGGCGTCGGTGGTGCCGGGAGAGTGGCCTTGATTCGGCTCGGCGATATCAACCCAGGAAACATCGAACGAAGCGCCCTGAGTGATTCCAGTGCGAGAATCCGGAAGGCCTTTGAGTTTCATCATTTGCAATTTTCCGCCAGACGCAAGTTTTTCGGGCGTCTGCGGGATGAAACGATAAAATCCTGATTCTTTACGATCTTCCGTTTCATAGACGTATCCGGTTTTGGGATCGAAGGCGATCGCTTCATGCCAAAATCGTCCCATGTCAGTAAGTGGTTGAGGCGATTGGACTCCCTCCACGGGAACTTCAAAAATATAACCGTGAGGTTTTCCACATTTGTAATGCGTGTTCTCGACGGTTTCGTCGGGACTGGCGACGACTTCTTCACATGTCAGCCATGTCCCCCAGGGTGTAACGCCTCCTGCACAATTGCGTAAGGTGCCAGCGATGGAGGCGTAGGAATTGGTGAATTCCGATGATTTCAGCGAGAAGACCAGATTCGTGCAACCGCCACTGGCTTGGGAGTCGTAGGTACGACGGGAATCGGATGTTAATGGAGGTCCGAAAAATGGGACTTCGTGGTTTCTACATAAGACGAGTTCGTCTGGCGAACTTGAAATCACTCCCATGCCATCATGAAGCCCGGGAGTGGGGGCTCCGTCGTTCATAATATGTCCGGCCCAGCCATAGGTTCGGTAGGTGAAACCGTCAGGCAACATGAGCAAAGGCTGGCCTGTCGTCAGATCATTGGTCGGTTTGAGAGGGCCATAAGATGTCAACGCGACCGGCGTCTGGGAAAACAGCGAGTTGGTTCGAAACAAAGCCAATGTCGTGACCAGAGCCGAGCCGCCAGCGACTGCGACTGAGGCTTGCATGAATTGACGCCGTCCTGACTTCGAAAAGGTATTTTGCGACACGAGTAAGTCCTTTTAGCTATTGAAAGGAGTAAAATGATCACGGCTACACGACAAGTCAGGGAAAGTTTGCGAAAACTGCCTATTTTAACTCGATATTTCACTGGCTGCTGTTTTAGAATCGACCCGTGCATTATAGCCGTCGGCGTTCGGCTCGACTATATAACTTGCCGTGAAGATCTCTTAAATTTGGATGAGGGTTACACAAAATGTTTTCAATGATGCGGGCTGTGGGAATAAGATTCGACAGTCAGATGGGCGAAGTAAAACTGTTCGTTTGGTGTAGCTGTTGGGCTGTCATGATGCTTCAAATGAGCTTGTCTGGCGCAGTCTTGGCAGAAGAAACTAAAGACGACGACAAGAAACCTGCTGTTGAACTCAAAGGGGTTGAATCTGTTCAGTCAGAAACGCTTTCCGAAACCCAGGGCTCAACAGTCACTTCTGAAGTCACGATTGATGGCGTCGTTGTGCCTTATGTTGCAACAATTAAAATGATGTCGGTGACAAAAGACGATGGCAAATCAAAAGCAAAAATCTACTACACCGAATATTTGCGTGAGAATGAAGAGGATCTCGCAAATCGTCCGGTGACGTTTTGCTTTAATGGTGGTCCCGGATCGGCATCGATCTGGTTGCATCTGGGGGGGCTTTCTCCCAAGAAGGTTTATTTCCAGCCCAGCGAACTCAATCCTGAGTCACATGAATTGAAAGACAATCCTGATAGCCTTCTCGATCTGACAGATCTTGTTTTTATTGATCCGGTGAATACCGGGTTTAGTGTGGCGGAAAAAGAGGATGAGAAAACGAAGTTTTTGGGACTTGAAAACGATATCGAAACAGTCGGAGAATTCATTCGCCTGTATTTGACCAAAACAGGACGCTGGGATTCGCCGAAGTATATTTTAGGAGAAAGTTACGGCGGAATCCGGGGATCAGGATTGGTGAACTATTTGTGGGATCGGCATTATATCTCAACAAATGGCTTGATCATGGTTTCGCCGGTGGTCGACTACCAGACGTTGTCCGCTTCGACGAGTAATGATTTGCCGTATGTTTTGTTTTTGCCGAGTTTTGCAGCTACGGCCTGGTTTCATCATAAGACAGACCCTGAACTGGGTGGATCGTTAGAAGCGTTACTCAAGAATGTTGAAAAATTCGCGTTAAACAAATACAGCGTGGCGCTGCTCAAGGGGGATTCCATCAGCCAAAAGCAAAAAGAGGAACTCGCCGAGACGATGTCGGGAATGATTGGTTTGTCGAAGGACTACATTCTTCAATCGAATTTACGAGTGAGCATGGGGCGTTTTGGAAAAGAGTTGCTACGAGAAGATCAGCAAGTGATAGGTCGCTACGACGGACGGTTCAAAGCGCCCACGTGGGACGGCGTTTCCGAGCGAACAGAATTTGATCCGAGCGGATCCTTGATCGGAGGTGGGTTTGCGACCTCTTTGAGGGGATACTTTTTTGAGGATTTCCAGTTGAAAAATGAAGCTACTTATGAAGTGCTCTCTGATAAAGTTCGTCCGTGGAGTTATGGGGGTTTTGAAAACCGCTATGTGGAGATGTCGGGGCGTTTGAAGCAGACCATGTTTGAAGTGCCGGGAATGAAAGTTTTCATTGCCTGCGGGTACATGGATCTGGCAACTCCTTATCTGGGGATCACGCATACGGTCAATCATCTGGGATTACCAGAAGAATATCGGGTGCGTATCACGTATGGTTATTATCCTGCTGGTCACATGATGTATATCGATCAGGGTTCACAGGAAAAGTTGCATGGGGATTTGAAGGCCTTTTACGAATAGGTCAAGAATCTGGAAAATTAGAGTCGCAACAATGCCGGAGGAGGTTCCTTCGGCATTGCTGGCGTAGTTTTGGCAAATAAGAGGGGTGGAGAGGTCAGGGCAGGGATTAAGTTCTAAAAGATAGAAAGTTTTATGGAGAAAAAGGCCGGGCAATCTGTTTTCGATTCGAAGGATGGTTATATAATCGTAGATGTACGTCACAAGACAAAGCTGAGGAATGGAGTCAACGCCTCGAGGTTGTGAAACATTCTTCAATTTGCGTCGATGCATGGCTTATCGAACATCCATCAAGCCATCTTCTCAGTTGAACAAAGTGTGTCATCATGTCGCCAGCGGGTCAGGAGTTGCCGGGTCAGGAGCAAAAGGAATCTTCAGGAGGTCTCAAAGCTGGAAATGGCTTTGGCGGTCACTCTGGGGAATTGACAGTTCGAGCGGATCATTACGCCGTTCAGAGCGTGGAAGGAGATCTGGCAGACAATTGTCAGTCTCTGGCTTACCTCGATTATCTCTATCAGGAATACCTCAAGTCTCCTGGGAATGTCAGTGAGGAATGGCAAGAGTATTTTCGTCAGATGGATGAATACTCGGGAGCGTTGAGTTCTCAATATGCAACGCCCTTTCCAAAACGCAGTATCTTCAATCCTCCCAGCGCCAAGCTGGTGGCACAAAACAAGAAAATGGAAGTGGCGGGGCTTCAGGAACGTCTCGACCAATTGATTCGAAACTTCCGCGTGCGTGGTCATATCCTTGCAGAGATTGACCCATTGGGCAAAAAGCGACAAAGTCCACCCGAACTCAAACCTGAGTTTTATGGATTCACGGAAGAAGATTTCGATCGTCCATTTTCAACTTCTTGGTTTGGAGGTCCCGATCAGCGCACGCTGCGCGAAATGATTCACTGGCTCAAAACGACTTATTGCCGAAATATCGGCGTCCAGTTTATGCACATTGATTCGCTGACCGTGCGGAACTGGCTACAGGAACGAATGGAGAGCACGGGGAATCGGCTGAAATTAACTCGTGACGAGCAGATCCGCGTGCTCAAGCGTCTTTCAGATGCGATGATTTTTGAAAACTTTGTGCAAACGAAGTTTGTGGGATCAAAAAGCTTTTCTTTGGAAGGGGCAGAGGGACTGATTCCGCTGTTGGATATGGCGATTGAAAAAGCGTCTGCTGATGGAATCAATGAAATTGTTTTCGGCATGGCCCACCGGGGACGCCTGAATGTGCTGGCCAATATCCTGAGCAAAAGTCCGCGTTACATCTTCCGTGAGTTCTACGACTTCGATCCAGAGCTGTATTTGGGACGAGGGGATGTGAAATACCACCTGGGATATAGCCACAATTGGACAACGACTACCGGCAAAAAAATCCACCTGTCATTGTGCTTTAATCCTTCGCACCTGGAATTTATTAACACCGTGGCTCAAGGTCGGATGCGAGCCAAGATGGACCGTGAGCATGATGTCAACCACGCGAAAGGGCTCGTAATCCTGATCCATGGAGATGCCGCGTTTGCCGGCGAAGGGATTGTGCAGGAAACATTGAATCTGAGTGAATTGCCGGGTTATCAGACTGGCGGGACGATTCACGTTATTGTGAACAACCAAATTGGCTTTACGACATCGGAGACAGAGGCACGTTCGACAACTTACGCGACGGATGTGGCGAAAATGTTGCAGATCCCGATTTTCCACGTCAACGGCGAAGATCCAGAGGCTGTCACCCATGTTGTACGTCTGGCGCTTGATTTCCGTAAACAGTTCAAACGCGATGTGGTTATCGATATGTATTGCTTTCGCAAGCATGGCCATAACGAAAGCGATGAACCTGAATTTACACAACCGCTGATGTATCGGGCGATCAAACAACGAGCTTCCGTTTATGAAGAGTATCTTCGTGAGCTTCGCGGCATGCGTGGGATCACGCCGGAAGAAGTCGATGAAATCATCCAGCAACGACGCTCGAAGCTGGAAAGCGAACTGGAAGCCGCTAAAGACCCTAACTTTCAACGTCGCAAGGAAGATCTGGGGATCTGGACGGGATACAAGGGAGGAGACGTCAGCGACTCTGACGAGCCGGATACCGGATGTTCTCTTGATCGACTGAGCGAAAATCTGATCAAGCAGACTCAGCTTCCCAAAGGCTTCAAAGCACACCCCAAGCTCGAACGAATATTGGAAGCGCGTCGCGAAATGGCCGAAGGGAAAAAGCCTTTGGACTGGGGAGCAGCAGAGGCGCTGGCATTTGGTACGCTGCTCTTTGAAGGGCATCCGATCCGCATGACAGGTCAGGATGTTGGTCGAGGCACGTTCAGCCATCGTCATGCAATGATTTACGATTATCAGACGGGTGAGCGTTATATTCCTCTCAAAAGCGTAGCTCGACACGACGCTTTTTTAGAGATGTATAACAGCCCTCTCTCGGAAGCGGGCGTGCTCGGATTCGAATATGGGTATAGTCTGGATTTTCCGCAGGGATTGGCGATCTGGGAAGCACAGTTCGGCGATTTCAGCAATGCTGCCCAGGTGATTATCGATCAGTTTATTGTCAGTGCAGAGGAGAAATGGAAGAAGTTCAGTGGAATTGTATTGTTGTTGCCACACGGTTTTGAGGGGCAGGGTCCGGAACATTCCAGTGCCCGACTGGAACGTTTTCTGATGCTGGCTGCCGAAGATAATATCCAGGTGATCTATCCGTCGACGCCTGGTCAATATTTCCATATGCTGCGTCGCCAGATGTTGCGAAAGTGGAAGAAGCCATTGATCGTGATGACCCCCAAGAGTCTGTTGCGCCATAAAGATGTTGTCACTGCATTGGATGAGTTTGCAAATGGACACTTCCAAACAGTGATCCCTGATCGATCTGTTGAAGATCCTGATGCTGTTCGCAAGATTTTGTTGTGTACAGGTAAGATCTATTATGAGTTGGCCCAGGAACGCGAAAAGCTGGGAGCTTTTGATGTTGCCATTATCCGAGTTGAGCAACTTTATCCACTCCCACATGAAGGTTTGAAAGCTGCGTTGTCGGTATATCCATCGGGAACGCCGGTGGTATGGGTGCAGGAAGAACCAGAAAACATGGGGGCATCTCGCTTCATGCGATGCCATTATGGGCATCACTTGTTTCAAAGTCACCCGTTTAGTTCTGTCGACCGCCCCGCCTCGGCCAGTCCGGCGACCGGTTCCTATCGCAGCCATGCAATTGAACAGGCGGAAATAATGACGCAGGCATTTTCCTAACATAGTTCCAATTGAAAACAGAACTGATTTAGTGACTGACTTGACGATTTGATCCCTCGGTTTGGACGACTTTCGCGTCGAACAGCCTGAATAATTATTATCAAACACAACGAATTGAATTCGACTCGAAACAATCATAAAGGATAGGCCTCGATGGCGATTGAGATTAAAGTCCCCCCCGTTGGAGAATCGATTTCCGAAGTTCGAATTGGGGAATGGTATGTCAAGGAAGGCCAGGAAGTTCCTGTGGATAAAGAACTTGTGGGTCTGGAAACTGACAAGGCCACTTTTGACATTCCTGCACCGGTTTCGGGAAAGATCACACAGATCCTTGCCCAAGTCGGGGCGATGGCTCAAATTGGGGATGTGATTGCTTATTACGAGGAAGTTGCTGGAGTAAAGGCAGATCACAAGCCCGCTGCAAACGGTGGGGGGGCATCGCCTCAGCCTGCGTCGACGTCGCCGAGTTCTTCTTCAGGGAAGTCTGGCAGCAAAACCGAGACGATGATCATGCCTGCGGCCTCACGCGTGATGGCTGAAAAAGGGCTATCAGCTTCGGACGTTAAAGGGACGGGACGAGATGGTCGCGTCTTGAAAGAAGATGCCCTTTCTGCAACACCAGGTCGATCAGGTTATCGGGCAGCCGAAAACAACGGTGATCCGATCCATATGGAAGATGCCAGTGGCATGCGAACACAACGTGCTGTTCCCATGACGCCGATTCGAAAAAGAATCGCGCAGCGTCTGGTCGAGGCTAAACAACAAGCAGCGTTGCTGACAACATTTAATGAAATTGATATGTCTGCTGTGAAGTTGATTCGCTCGCGCTTTCAAAGTTCGTTTCAGGAGAAATACGGGATCAAGCTTGGATTTATGTCGTTTTTTGTCAAAGCAGTGGTCGAAGCTATGATGCAGACACCTCAAATTGGAGCCCAAGTCCAAGGGGATCAACTCGTCTATTTCAACTATTATGATATTGGCGTGGCGGTTGGAGGTGGCAAAGGGCTTGTCGTGCCGGTCATCCGCAATTCTGAACGACTTTCGTTTGCTGAAATTGAACTGCAGATAGCGGAATTCGGGAAGCGCGCTCAGCAAAACAAAATTGGCCTCGATGAAATGGAAGGGGGCTGCTTTACGATTTCCAATGGCGGAGTCTATGGATCGTTGTTGTCAACTCCGATCGTCAATCCTCCGCAATCAGGCGTCCTCGGACTCCACAACATTGTGGATCGCCCTGTTGTCGTGGATGGAGAGATTGTGATCCGACCGATGATGTATGTGGCATTGACCTACGATCATCGTGTCGTTGATGGACGAGAAGCGGTGACTTTCTTGAAACGTATCAAAGATACGATCGAAGATCCGACCCGTTTAATTCTGGAAGTTTGACCGTGATGATCAACCTGTAGGAAGAATCAACGGGCTTGCTCATTCAGAATTAATTTGTTTCGTAATTGACTGTTTTCGACAGTCGTGTAATGACACGACTTTAAGATCAATATTAGAACGATTGAGGCATCTTCTGTGGATTATGATCTGGTGATTATCGGAGCGGGGCCTGGTGGATATGTGGCAGCCATACGGGCATCTCAGTTGGGACTGAATGTCGCATGCATTGAAAAAGAAAAAGCACTAGGAGGAACGTGTCTGCGTATTGGTTGTATTCCAAGCAAAGCCCTCTTGGATTCCAGCGAACTGTATGAAAAAGCTGTCAGTTCGATGAAAGACAGAGGGATCAATTGCTCGGGAGTCAGTCTTGATCTGCCTAAAATGTTATCCCACAAAGACCGCGTCGTCAGTGGATTGACGATGGGTGTGGAGAGCTTGTTTAAAAAGAACAAGATCACCCGGTTGAAAGGGATGGCCAGGTTTGTATCTGCAGATAAAGTTGTCGTGGAACAGGATGGCTCGACTGATGAAATCACGTCGAAGAATTTTTTGATTGCAACGGGGAG
>JBGSVC010000351.1:0-1945 GCA_041753175.1 Planctomycetaceae bacterium | reverse complement strand
GAGGCAGCGTTCGCGGTAAGGCCGACGCAGTAAACGAATAGGAACAACGTCGTGAATACGTGATTCTGTAATTTTGTTCTGGGCATCGGGGACCTAACCTTGAACGCCATAAGGCGAAAGAAACCGTGGTCCCCCATTAGAGGCAAGCCAGCGGAAGTTAGCAAATCGTCTAGTTTGAACGATTCCAAGGCTGCCTTCACGAGGCTAGGGACGCTTCGAGTGTGTTCAGCGTTCGTCGTTGCAGGGTAGGTACCAGACGCTAGTTGGTCGAATGACTGCACGTTTGGAAGTCCCGCGAGAAATTCGCTAACGCAACGTTCGATCTATAAACAAAACCAACCGACCGAAGTCGGACGTTGGCGGTCTGTTCCCTATTTCAGCAGAGGTATCAAATGTCTCAATCTATGCCCGATTACAATCCTCGTTGGCAAGTAATTGAGGAGTTGCTCGAGAGTTTTCATCAGGAGGATGTCACGGAGATGATCGAAAGAATCCAGCAGCAAATAGACGAATTCGTCGATGTTACCGAAACGCGGATCTACGACCTGGCGGAAGAAAACGACGCACTGCGTGGTGAGATTTGTGAGCAAGGCCGGATCCTGAAGGCGGTAATCATGCGGCTGGATCGTCTTCAAGCAGGCCTACCGTAAAGCAAGACGCAAACGATGTCTGACTGACAGAAGCGTGGTGACCGCTCGGGCAGCGTTCGTTATTCGATCTGGATGCTACAGCCGATTCGGCGTTTCCCGTTTGAGTAACGATTGGCATGATATCCGTGCCTACCCGCCCGGCGACCATCGCGTTAGACTGGCCGTTCATTTAATCACTCATCCTTTGGGAGTTTTTCGTTGGATTCGAAGGCACTGCAACAACCGTTTCTCGACCGTGTGGAAGCCGAAAGCTGTAAGCCGGTTCTGGTGCAATGCGACTCCAACTTAGTCGGGCACGCCACGATTCGGGTCGCGGCCGAGCACCAGCCCGCTCACGTGCTGCTCTACAAGACGGAACAGGAATCCGTGCTCCCGTATTTGGTCGCCTTCCAGTGCGAGTTCGCACTGAGGACGATCCTCACCGAACCGCAGGCCCAGTTCAACTTGGTTTCGACCGGCGACATGCCTGACGAAATCGCGGCCCTCATGACGAAGCACCACCAGGGCCGTGACAGCATCCCGAAATCCGCGATCATGCCGCTGGCGAAACAGTTCGGACGCTCTGTTTTGTAGTTGGGGGGTTTTCGGATGGTTGTCCTTGATCGCAAAAATGTAATCTCCGCCTTCACTGATGATCTCCGCTGCGATTTTCTTTTGTGCTTCAATGGCGTCAAGGGTGATGATCGTTCTGCGAACATCAATGAAGTTCAAAAGCTCGTCAATCGCCGTAATTTCATTGGTTTTGCTATCCACCTCCATCTGTCCAAGCGTGGCGCCGTGCTTCGATGCCCATGCCAAGACGAAGTGCAGTAAGTTGGACTTCTGTGCGTTTGTGTAAGATCCACGCGAAGTCTTGCCATCAATGGCAACGTGAACAGGATAATCTCTTCAGGACCATCGGCATCGGCAATGGTTGCAGCTACAACAAGAAGCAAAATCGAGTTCAAAGGGTGCATCGTGTGACCAGGGACGCGTGGGTCTTCGACTTGATCAAAACAATCGTGAAACTTATCAACTTGCGAAAGCATTGCCATCTCCATCTCAGGGCGTGCGTCAAACGAATTGCTGCAATCTTTCGCAAGAGGGGCTCAACAAGGCAACCCACACGCGAATACTACATCAGTCATTTGATGCGATGGCCGTGCCTTGGGTGGTGGGAGCGATCGGCAATATGACGGAGCATTCCAATTCCAAGTCAACCGCGTCTTCGGACCGTCACGCTAGGCAGCGTCACTTTACCTTGACAGGAAAAAGAGTGTTCAAGGCTGTCGGAAGGTGTTATCAAATTGCCGTGG
>JBGSVC010000350.1:0-2172 GCA_041753175.1 Planctomycetaceae bacterium | reverse complement strand
TTTCGGCAGGTCTTGTCGTGGGGACGGAAGTGGGCGGGCCGCTTGTCGAGAACACGATCGACTATTTGCTCAAGACTCCAGACGTCACAAGACATTCGATCAAACAAGAAATCGCATCGCTCACCATTGGATCAGGTAGTGCAGCATTTGTCTTGTGTCATGAAAGGCTCAGTCAGTTTCGAACCAAATTTCGCGGTGCCCTGGGGTCGTGTGACACGGCATCTTACCAACTGTGTGCTGGCGGACAGACATCAAAAGGAGGAGTCTCTGAGCCACTAAGGATGTCGACTGATTCGGAAGCTCTCCTGCATGCCGGAGTCACACTGGCAGCACGTCATTGGCCAGTCTTTCTGGATCACATGGAATGGCAGGCAGCCCAGGTTGATAAAGTGATTACGCATCAGGTGGGGAAAGCACATCGCAAATTGCTGCTTTCCACGTTGGGCATTGATGAAATGAAAGACTTTCCGACTGTCGAACGATTCGGAAACACGGGTGCGGTAGCACTCCCCATGGCAGCGACGATGGCGATGGAGCAAGGTCATATTGAGACTGGTCAGAGTGTTGCGTTTTTAGGAATTGGTAGTGGGCTCAATGTTTTGATGGCAGGAATCGATTATCAAGGCTGTCATGCGTCGAGTTGTGTTTATCAGCCTGGAAACAGTAAGGAACATTGTGGTCAGCCACGATTCATCAATTAGTGTGTTTACTGCAATCGTCACAACGTAAACAGTGCATCTTACCGGCACAAATCCCGACACCCCAAGTCCCGTTAAATTTCTAAGGGCTGTTAAATCTCCTATATCAACAACTTTGATCTTAATCGTGATTAGAAATGAAAAAAGTTAACATCTTGCCGGGAATCTGATTTGACGGCGAGTCCATATGACCGAATTTCACTGTAGGAGAATCCATGACGCCGAAGGAACGCCTGTTGACTGACCTTATTGAAAGCCCCGACGTTGGACTCTGATCGTCGCTTCAGCTTGAAAGTTGCCTTGTTAATCTTGGCAATGCTTGTCCTGACATCTCAAATGTCGGTTGGCCTTTTCGCGCAGCAACATCTGGAACCGGCTTATCTTCTTCCTCCTGCACCGATAAATCCCGATGGAAATAGCATCTCAGACGCCTGGGTTGAATCTGGGCCGCTTTATTCTTCCTGCCAATCGAGCGGTTTTTATGTGGTCAGTTCACGTCGGTTGTGTCAAAACAAACTTCAGACCTGTGCTCCAGGAGCGATGGATTATTGCTATTGTGGCGATGGTCAGGCATTAACATGTTCCAGCTATGAGGCGTTTCGAGGCTGGTTAAATCCTTCGATTCCCGTTTGTGTCTATGTGCATGGCAGTTTCGTGACCTGGGAAACGGTGATGCAGGATTCCTGTGCCACCTATCGCTGGTTAAAAAGTTCTGCATGTGGTCGGCCTGTGCAGGTTGTGTTTTTTACGTGGCCCAGTGACGAGCCTTTTACACATGTCCCGCTGCTGGATGCCCGACATTTGGGAGAGCGGGCCGGATTCAATGGGCTTTATCTTCAGCAATTGATTGAAGAATTGCCCGTAACGGCGCCGGTTTCCTTGATAGGACACAGTCACGGAGCACGCGTTGTTTCCTCGGCGTTGCATTTAAGATCAGGAGGAGAGGTCGAGGGATATTGTGCATGCGTGCCTGCACAGCCCCGACGGATTCGAGTCGTCTTTGCAGCAGCAGCCATAGATCATGACTGGCTCAATCCCGGCCATCGCTATGAGCGGGCTCTATGGTCGGTCGAATGTTTGATGAATTTGAAAAATAGTCATGACGCGGCACTTGCTCTATATCCGCTGCTCAGGCCATTTTCCAAGCGAGCCATCGGAAAAGCAGGATTTACGAACCGCGATCAACAAGAAATCGGCCAACAGGCGGCCAAGATTTCCCAGATTGATGTCACGCCGTTAATACGGTTGCGGCATGTCTGGCCAAATTATCTAGCGGATGTGAAGTTGTCGCATGCCATCAGTAATTACATTTATTTCAACGGTATCTAAATTATGATGCCTATGCACGACTTCAATCCACAAGGTGAGATCGTGGTTAACGGTTGAGTTTGATCAGCGTCTGCGTGAGGTTGATGCCTAGCTGTTCAAGTGAATTTTTATGCTTCTCGTTGGTCAGTTGACCGCTTCCATCAAG
>JBGSVC010000349.1:0-7340 GCA_041753175.1 Planctomycetaceae bacterium | reverse complement strand
GGCGGGATCGCCAATCATGACTTTTTCTGGCCCCGTCACTTCGACGGACAACATCGGCTCGAATACTTCAAACTCACTGGCAGAACCAGCCGAGAATCGTACATCAGCAGCGACGTTCAAAGCTCCTGCCTGACTGGGAATCATGTTGACGGCAATGATCTGTGTCTTGCCTGCCTGGAGTGTTCCCAATTTCCATAAAAGTCGACCAGTAGCATCTTCAGGTGCTGGTTTGGCATCTGTCAGTCGCACCAATGAGGGGAAGGTCGCGATCACTTCGACATCATGAGCATCAACCTGGCTTTGGTTCTCGACAACAAGTTCTGCCGAACATTCTCGACCGATATTGAAGTCAGACGTTTTACGCCAGAAGATTTTGACCGTCGGTTTTTGTGGGCCCAGAGGAATCTTGTCTGGCTCACTGCTGGGCAGAGAATTTGTCGCAAACTGACGAGGAGACGGAGTTGTCGATGTCAGCACTCGTTCCTGAAGTGCAGCAACTGGTTTGTTCGTCAGGCTGCGTGAAACAGTCACATTGCTGCCCGGAGCTTTCTCTTCAACGACAGGAAACGCTTGTGCTGAATCCGAAGACGCTGGTTTGTCTTGAACAAACTCAAACGATGCCTCTGGTTGCGTGGCAACGGCAGGCTGAGAGATCGGTGCTTGAACAACAGCAGTAACGGGCACACCGTTAGAAACAGGCTGTTGATCCTGGAATGGATCGGCCAGGAAATTCTTCGATGCAAACGGGTTGACTGAATCTTGAATCGTTTGAGAAACTGCAGTCACATCTCCGGTTGTCGGTGCAGACTTATTTCGGGAATAGTCGGCATAGTTGATCGGTTTCGTGGATGCTTCAGGGGCACGCAGTTTGTCGTAGCTACTCAGCATGGCGTCTACTTGAGGCGTCTGGCTGACAGGATTGTAAACGATGGGATTCGAAGCGGCAGCGGTCGGTGTCGTAGGCGTTTGTGGTTTTGCAACAGCCGACTGTTGCTCAAAGGCGGCCCAGGGATTGCTATCGGCTGTTTTTGAAACAGTGACGGGCGTTGTGCTCGCTGCAGCGGTCGGAGGAGCAGCCTGTGGTTGTGCCTGCCCGAAAGTTTGAGTCCGGTAACTCGCCGTGCCATAGGTCACATTGCTGTTTCCAGCCGCTATTGGCTGAACAGTTTTGGGAGCATATGGGGAAACAGCTTGTGCTGGAGGCGTCTGGGTGACGGGAGCCTGTGTCGGAGCTGACTTAAATAAATCAGCATAGTTTCGCACTGGTTGAGTCTGTGTGCCGCCGATTTGTTGTATTGCTCCGCTGGCAGGACCTGTCGTTTCCAGTCCGGCCTGTTGGACACCACCCTGACTGGCAGCATCATCAACAAATAAGTCAGCGTAGTAGTTTTTGCGTGGCACAAGTCGACCTTGAGCCGTCGATGTCGGTGCAAGTCCGGGTTCAGTCGGCTTGGCCGCTGCCCCCATAGAACCCAGCGATTCCGACAGCGTATATTTTGTGCCGCTGGTCGAACTCACCGCAGAGGGTGTATTCGTTTGGTTGAATGATTGTTTGTAGACATCGAGAAATGGATCTTCCGCGGTCCCTACTTTGGCCATGAGGGCCAGGCCGGCGACAGCCGCGAGTATCCAAAGACCGCTTCGCATGGGAAAACTCCTTCTTCTCACACAGTCAAAATAGCTGGTAGTCGATTGGCAGAAACAAAAAACATTCTTATCGAAACCGATCATCGCTTGAGACTTAACAGCCCATGGATTTTAACAGGTGTTAAGCCTTCATCGTTTCGTTTCGCCAGAATGCCAAGGTTACGAGTTCACCGAGTGAGCACGACGAGTGGCTCATAGAAATGATGTTTGACGGTCTTGGTGACAAGTTTCCGTAGGGGCATTCGTTGACCCTATCGATGAATATCGGCGTATGGATGTTACGTCTTGATGGGGTTAGTTAAGTTTTAAGGATTGTGCCCGTAATTCTTGGCGTAACACCATTTCCGGGGTTGCCGGATGAAGGGTTTCTGCTGACAATGCCGATCGTGATGGCCTCAAACTCTGTGCAGTCTTCGCAGCTTCTCAGCCAATTGATTGCCAGCCAGTCTCTCGAGTGTGTTTTCGTCTGTCATTTTTACAATCCCGATTCAGAAATCGCAGGACCGCATGGCGAGCACCAACGCCGAAAAAACTCAGGGGATCGTCATCAGACAGGTCGATTTCAGCGAAACCAGCAAGATCGTCACGTTTTTCACGCGCGACTTTGGAAAACTGGGCGCACTGGCCAAAGGCGCCAAACGTCTCAAAGGCCCCTTTGAAGGTGCTCTTGACCTCCTGACGACTTCTGACATAGTGTTCCTACCCAAATCCCAGGATGCGCTCTCATTGTTGACAGAGGCTCGTTTGATTCGTCGGTTTCGACCGGGTGATCACGACCTTAACCGTCTGTATGTTGGCTATTATCTTGCCGAACTGCTCGACGGATTGACTCAAGAGCGTGACCCCAACCCCTCCCTGTTTGATCTAGCCGTCGACACACTCCACCTCATTTCCCAAACGGCCGATCTGAGAAAAGTCCTGATCGTTTTCGAACTCGAACTTCTCAATCAGATAGGTCTTCTGCCGATATTGGACCAATGCCAGTGTGGTATTCCGATCAACTCCAAAACAGCCTACACCTACTGGGTCAGCCAGGGAGTCCTCCTATGTCCGGACTGCCGGGATCCCGAACTGCCGTCACGAACAATCACCGGAGGAACCCTCAGGATTCTCCAGTTTCTGACCAGCAACCTCACCCCTCAGACATCTGCTCCCAATCGCCAGCCGCTACGCGACAATCTGGCCATCAGCGATGCACAGTTTCGGGAGATTCGCAGCTTTCTGACCTCCTGCATCAGTGCAGCTTTGGAACGAAAACCCAAAATGCTTTCCATGCTGACGATTTTTTAACAACAAAACACTCTCGCTCATCGGGCAACGCAACCGGTTCTCTTTGGCGCACATTGCTGGTCGTGGTCATGAGCCTCCCCCTTCTGACACTCACCGGCTGCTCGATGCCCTGGTCTCGAAAAACATCCTGGGATCAAGCCGAGTATGATCCGTTTTCCAATCCCGATGCCGCTGCTGAGTTATCACCAGAAAAAGACCGTGGCATACTGCAAACAGCCTTCAATACTCCCAAACTCCTTCCCGGATTCGGCGGTCAAGAGAAGTCGTCGACACAAGTCTCATCCGGCCAGCCGTCGTCTCCCACAAATGCCCGCAGCACCGAAGAAATGAACCAGGCCGAACAGCTCGTCAAAGCCGGCCAGTACGCACAGGCCGAAGAGATCCTCAACGACATCGTCAAGAAATACCGTCTTGATGACTACGGCAAACGTGCCACCAACTTCAAAAACATTTTTCGCCCGTCCACCCGCGAACCTCACTACACTGACAGCCCGATGCGTGAAGAGGCCCTCTATCTGTTGGGCGAAAGCCAGTATCACCTGCGAAAATATCCCAAGTCACAGGATTCCTTCCTAAGACTTGTCAACGATTATCCCTCCACACGCTACCTCGAAGAATCCACACGTCGACTCTTTGAAATCTCCGGCTTGTGGATGGATCTGCAAGTCACGACCACCGGGGATGTCTTGCCAGCCAGCTACACACCCGATGGAAAAGCCAGTTCACCCGTCGTCAAAAACGGCAGCGAACTCAATGCTCCCTCCTTCTTCAACTTCTCTGATCCAGAACGCCCCAAGCTCGATACCGAAGGTCGGGCCCTTGAATCTCTCAAAGCCATCTGGCTTCATGACCCCACAGGCCCACTGGCCGACGATGCGCTCATGCTCACTGCCAGTTACCAGCTTCGAAAAGGTCAATACGAAGCCGCCGCAGAAACCTACAAACTTCTCCGCGACGAATATCCAGACAGTCCACACACCAAAGATGCTTTTCTCCTCGGCTCACACGTTGCCCAGGCTTCTTACCTGGGATCCAGCTACGAAGAAAAGAATCTCCAGGAATCAAAACGCCTGAAAGAGACCTCCTTAAAACTCTTCGGCGATCTGACAGAAGAACAGCGTGCCCGCGTGCAGACAGAACTGGCGCGTATCGATGATGCCATTATTCGTCGCGAATATGACCGGGCGGTCTTTTATCTCAGAAAAGGCGACTACGACGCCGTCGCGATCTATTGTAACAGCATCATCAACCAGTATCCCAAGTCACCCTACGCCCAACAGGCACGAGACCTGTTGAGAAGTCTGGATGGCTATCGTGGACGTAGCCCGTTGATTATGGCACTTCAGGGTGCAGGAGAAGCTCCTTCCAATACCACACAGCAACCCTCGTCGAGCCCTTCACAAACTCCTGAACTCCAGCCAACGCCTCCTCAACCCAAACGCTCATTCAGCCTCCCGAATCTCGTCCCCACCCCCCTGCGTCGCAAAGAAGCCGAACCTGCTTTTCCCGAACCGACGCCGGCTGAAACTGAGGTTGATCTCAATGCCCCTTCCTACGATACTCCGCCGGGCGAAGCGAGCATCTTCTAACATGACAACAGTCATAACACGCTGTCTTCGATCTTGAGCACTCTGTTTTCTGATGGCCCTGATTGCCGAGTATTGTTGTGGATGTAGTAAACAGCTTTTTATTTTGCAAAAAGGCTCGCCGGACGCTTCGGCTGTGGACCTGCTACGTTTTATTGGCCGGTGCAGGATGTGGCTACAACGTTGGGGCTCCTTTCAGCCCCGAAATCCGCACGATACACGTTCCCATGTTTACCAGCTCCTCGTTCCGACGTGGCTGGGAACTGGAACTCACTGAAGCCGTTCAGAAAGAAATACAAAACCGCACCCACTACCGGCTCTCCAAAGAACCCTTTGCCCAGACACGCCTGACAGGCCGCATTATCGATATCAACAAAAACGTCGTCGGCGAAAACAGGTTTGACGATCCACGTCAGTTGCAGGTTTCGCTGGCTGTTGAAATCACCTGGGAAGACCTGAGAACAAAACAGCTCCTGGCACAACGCACTGTTCCTCTCGATGCGCAGTCGGCCCAATTGATCACCAATGCCGAACTTGCACCGGAAGCCGGACAAAGTCTGGCCACAGCCAAAGCTCAAATCTTCTCACGGATGGCCAAAGACATCGTCGATCTGATGGAAGTCGAGTGGTAAACCATCTCGGTTCTGCTATTAAGATGAGTCGATCCTCGCGCGAAGGCACAAAAAAACGACCGAGCCATCATTTGGCATCGGTCGTTTTGTATTGAGAACTCACAACGTGAATTGTGAGGAGATCGTGCTGAGTTGAGAAAGGCTCCGTCCATCCTGGGTGAGTCTGTGTCTTCTCGTGGTCAGACACGAACTGATTTAACTAGTTAACGCCTTCAGCCGGTGGGGCTGGAGCATCTTCAACTCGTGTCGGAGCAGCAGCAGGAGCGGCTGTTTCGTAAGAAGTTGTGACAGTCGCGCCGCAACCACCTGAAGCACATGGTGTGCTCATTGAGGTGCAACCGCAACCCGTTGAGACGGCGCCGCAGCCACTGCCGCAAGGAGCAGCACAAGCTGGTTCACAACCGCCACAAGGAGCAGCACAAGCTGGCTCACATCCGCCGCAAGGTGCAGCACATGTTGGTGCGCAGCAGCTTGGTTCTGGTGCACAGCAAGCATGTTTGTGCTTGACGCGTGCTGGTTTGCAGCAGCGACGATGACCAGCATCGGCAGTGTTAGCAGCAAAGATCATGGTGGCAGCGATGGCCAGGCTCAGCAGTGTTCTCATCATCGTTCTCCATTCAATTCAAATGAAACCGTGAGTCAAGGAAAGGCGAGATCGATACACCCGACCTCATGACCCTCTCAGTTGCGTACAAAGCTAATTCCCTGCACACAACACTCACCCATGGTATATGCGATCTGAAATCAGACTTTCAAGTCACATTAGGCAGGTTATGACAACTTTAACGATTTTTTGGCTTCAGCACTTTTTTCCGATCTTTATGGGAATTAACTCGTACTCAGCACCTGATTTCTCATTTTCAGTGGGAGAAAAATACAGAAACCACTCAATTCGAAGGCTCTTTCCCATTGCTTTACCTTATGCCTGACCGCAGCACATGTTTATGTGACTCCTATAACATTAATTTTCCGCTGAGAGCAGTTTCTCAAAGTCATCTTCCGACAGAACAGGGACTTTCAATTGCTCTGCTTTCGCCAGTTTACTGCCAGCACTCTCGCCCGCCACCAGATAGCTGGTCTGCTTTGACACTGAAGAACTTGCCTTCCCGCCGTGGCGACGGATCAGTTCTTCGATCTCGTCACGCTTATACTTTTGGAGTGTTCCTGTGACGACAATCGTTTTCCCAGCCAGTTTGCCCCCCTCGGTTGCCTGTAGCTGAGCAGCTGAGGGATGATGACCAAAATTAAGCCCCGCCTGCTTGAGATCTTCAATCAACTTCAACGTGTCGTCGTGATGGAAAAACTCAAAGACCGATTGAGCGATCGTCGGACCAATCTCATCCACACTGGCTAATTGAGCCGCCGTTTGCACGCCGATGGCTTCCAGATGATGGAAACGATCGGCGAGAATATGGGCTCCTCCGTTTCCAACATGTCGAATGTTTAACCCCGCCAGGAGGCGCCACAGCGGCTGGGCTTTGCTGGCTTCGATGCCTGCGAGGAGATTGTCGACCGATTTTTCCCCCACCCGCTCGAGGGCCAACAACTGTTCGCGTCTGTCTTTAAGGTGATAGATATCAGGGATCGAATTGATCAGACCGGCGGCGAGGAGTTGCTCGATCATCTTGATTCCCAGGCCCTCGATGTCCATGGCCGCCCGAGAAGCATAAAAGCGGAGTCGTTCTCGTAACTGTGCCGGGCATTGGGGATTGATACATCGAATGTAGACACCCCCTGCATCCTTGACGACCTCCCCTCCACACTCAGGACAGGCTTTCGGGAATTCAAACGCCCGTTGACTCCCATCCCGGGCGGATTTTTCAACGCGGACAACATGCGGAATAATCTTGCCGGCTTTCTCAACGACGACGGTATCGCCAATCATCAGATCCAACCGTTTGAGTTCGTCATCATTATGCAGCGAGGCTCGCGAGACGGTGGTGCCAGCGATTTCGACAGGTTCCAGATAAGCCACAGGCGTTAATGTGCCTGTTTTTCCCACCTGAATTTCAATCTGGCGCACAAGGGTGGTCGCTTCATACTTTTCCCATTTATAAGCCACCAGCCACCGGGGTGATTTGCTCGTCGAACCCAGTTCTTCACGCAGGTGATAGTCATTGACTTTGATGACAAGGCCATCGACTTCGAAATCGAGTTCACCGATATTCTCCATCATCGGTTGAAT
>JBGSVC010000348.1:0-3538 GCA_041753175.1 Planctomycetaceae bacterium | reverse complement strand
CCTACCTCGGCTACTGGCTCGCCGGTGCCAGCCTGCTCGCCGCCGGCATGTTCGCTTCCTCGCTGACTTCCAACACCACTGTCGCCTTCGTTCTCGGTGCCGTCATCTGCTCCATCCCGGTCTTTCTTTCAGAAATCTTTTCAAGCATCGCAGGAACACTGACCTACCTCGTCGAACTGCTCAAACTCCCCGTGAGCACGCGCTGGCTCCTTTCTGAAAATGGATTCCTCTCCAAATCGACCATCGGTGCCTATCTGACAGACTTTAACCTCGGCCTGATCCCGCTCGAAGGGGTCATCTTCTTTGTGATGCTGACATTATTCTTCCTTTACCTCAACCTTGTCGTCATCGGTAGACGTCACTGGGCAGGCGGTGAACAAAGTCGCGGACGCCTCACACACTATTCACTCCGTGCCGTCAGCCTTGTCCTCACACTCTTTGCCCTCAATGCCCTCGCTGATGGCTTTAATCATCGCATCGACATGACCTCCGAAAAAATCTACTCCCTGTCTCCGACAACCCGAAAAATCATCGGCGAAGTCAACCCCAAACAGCCCGTCACCATTCAAGCCTTCCTCTCTCCAGTTGTCCCTCAACAATATGTTGCGATGAGGAAAAACCTCGGCGGTCTACTCACGCAATATGATCAACTCGGCGGCAACCGCATCGACGTTCGTATTGTCGATGTCGAACCGTTCTCCGAAGCCGCACAGGAAGCCCGCTACTTCGGAATCACGCCCCGCGAAGTTCAGTCCGAACGCGATGGCCTCTTCGTTCGTGAAAATGTTTTCATGGGAGCCGTCATCACCAGCGGACTCGATGAAGTCACAATCCCCTTCTTTGAAGTCGGCACCTCTCCCGAATACGAACTCACTCGTTCCATGCGGACGGCCTCCAAGACAAGTCGCCTCACCGTTGGCATCATCAAAACCGATGCCAGTGCCATGGGCGGTTTCGACATGACCAGCTTCCGCTCACTCCCCCAATGGCAGATCATCGAAGAACTCAAAAAGCAATATGAAGTTATTGAAGTATCACCCGATGCCCCCATCGAAGCCCAAAAATACGATGTCGTCATGGCGATCCTCCCTTCCTCTCTCAATCAACAACAGATGGATCACTTTGTCGACTACGTCACCTCAGGAAACCCTGTCCTGATCTTCGAAGATCCCCTCCCGCTGACGATCGGCCTGGACAATTCTCCATCCATGCCCAAGCGAAATCCCAATCAGGGAGGCATGTTCGGAGGAGGTGGGCCACCTCCTGAACCTCGCGCCGATGGCGGAAAAGCCACCTCACTGGTCAACGCTCTCGAACTGGAATGGATTTACAACGAAATCGTCTTTGACCTCGATCATAATCATCCCAAATTCGCCGACTACATTCGGCAAGTCCCCGGCATGTATACCTTCATCGCTCCTCAGCCTTTTGAATCTCAAATCGATACGGATAAAAACACCAACTTCCAGCCCACATTCAGCAAGACCAGCGAAATTACCGACGGCCTTCAGGAAATTCTGATCTCACTTTCAGGATGTATCCGTCCTCGTCAAAGTGAAAATCTCGATTTCGACATCCTTTTCCGCACGGGCAGCGAAAACTCAGGCATCATCAAATTCTCGGATCTCGTGCAAACCAACGGCATGTTCGGACCCCAACTCAATCCCAATCTCCGCAAAATCAAGATCGATCAATTCCCGCACGCCGTGGCTGTCCGCGTCAAATCCAAACCCGACGCCAAAGCGGATGGCAAAAAAATCAATGCCGTCTTTGTGGCCGACCTCGATATGATCTCAGACGCCATCTTCCAACTCACCTCCCAGCAACAGGCAGATCTCAAACTCGATAACATTGTCTTCACACTCAACTCTGTCGATGAACTCGCCGGAAATGAAGACTTTCTCAGACTCAGAAAACGTCGCGCCAAAGCCCGCACTCTCACTCTCGTCGAACAGCAGTCCAATAAGTTTCTCAAAGACCGCGAGCAGCAAGCCCAGGAGGCTTTCAACGCTGCTGAAAAAGAACTCGAAACCAGACAGCAGATCTTCAACGAAAAACGCAAAAAAATCGAAGACGATGCCTCTCTCGACGAACAAACCAAAATGCAGATGACTCTCAACCTGCAAGAAACCGAACAGCGCAGGCTCGATGTCGCCAAAGCAGAAATCGACCGTCAGGCCGAAGAGCAAGTCGAACAGGTCAAAGCCGAATCCGAACGCAAAATTCGAGCTCTCAAAAGCAGGATTCGCTTTTTGGCAATTCTCTTTCCCCCCATCCCCGCAATTCTTCTGGGAATGATTGTCTGGATCAGTCGACGCCTCAACGAAAATAAATCCGTCAGCCAGGACAGACTCTTAAAGTCTCATTGATCCCTCACCGCATGATCATGCCAGACCTCTCGGCTGACTCCCAGATTGATTTCATCAATCAATAACTTCAGTTTACTTCTTTCACTCTCTTCCAATTAATCGCGATCAACCATGAACGAATTGCAAAAAACACTGACCTTCGTTGGCATCGCCGTTGTGTCTTTGGCTCTATGGGGATGGTCACAGGCGAAACCATCAGGATCACAGGCAGCCGAATACGATCTGATCGGCCAGCCATTTTTCCCCGACTTCACCGATCCCAACCAGGCCGACGGCCTGAACCTCGTCACCTACGATGAAGAAACCGCCAGCACCCGCCAGTTTTCCGTCCAGAACCGCGACGGTAAATGGGTCATCCCCTCACGTCATGACTACCCCGCCGATGCCCAGGAGCAACTCGCCAAAACAGCATCCTCCGTCATAGGAATTAAACGCGGCGCCCTCGTCGGACGACGTTCAGCAGACTTCGAACGCCTCGGCGTCATCGATCCACTCGATGAAGAATCAACCGCCCTCAAAGGTCGTGGCAATCGCATCACCCTTGTCGATGGTGAAAATACGCTAACCGATTTGATCATCGGCAAAAAGTCCGATGACGATTCCGGACTCTACTACGTCCGTAAGCCCACAGAAGATCAAACCTTCCTGGCTTCCCTTGATATTTCGTTGTCGACCAAGTTCACAGACTGGATCAAAGACGATCTCCTCGAACTCGATCCTCAAGACCTCACTCGCATCGTGATCCATCGCTATCAGATCGATGAAGACTCAGGTCGCGTCAACGATCAAGGCGTCTACGCTCTCGATAAACCAGAGGGCCAGACCAACTGGAAACTCGATGACCTCAACACAGACTCCGAAGAAATGGATGACACAAAAGTCAACGACCTCGTCAAACAACTCGATGATCTACGCATCGTCGGTGTTCGTCCCAAACCCGAAGCTCTCAGCTCAGATCTCAAACTCAATAAAAAAGTTGATCGAGATCTTCTCACGGCTCTGAATCTGCAAAGCAAAGGCTTCTTCTTTACGCCCGATAAATCCGGCGGCCAACGTCTGGTCTCCAATGAAGGCGAGTTAGCTGCCATGACCAAAAACGGCTTGACCTATGTCCTGCACTTTGGCTCCATCGTCACCGGTGATGAAGAAGAAATCGAAGTCGGTTTTAA
>JBGSVC010000347.1:0-10298 GCA_041753175.1 Planctomycetaceae bacterium | reverse complement strand
TGGCCGCGATTAAAAGAGCAGGGATTTCAGCGGGTTCGTGTGAACTCCAAGACAATGACCATCGACGAGGTTCCCAAGATTGATCGCAAGGCGAAGACGCGGATTGAAATCGTCGTGGATCGGTTGTCGGTTTCAAAGTCGATTCGTGGCCGATTGAATGAATCGGTTGAAGTGGCATTGGAATACGGTGAGGGGCAGGCAAGTATTGCGATTGCTGATGAGAAGAAAGCAGAGTCGAAATGGGTGACACATCGATACTCACGCCATTTGAGCTGTCACCACTGTGGGCGTGGATTTGCACCGTTGATTCCACAGAATTTCTCCTTCAATTCGCCTTTGGGCTGGTGTGGGAGTTGCCAGGGGATCGGGACAGAAGAAGGGACGTCACAGGCTGCACTCATCGGTGATCAGGAACGTTCGATACGCGAGGGAGCGATTATCGGCTGGCCTGTCCTCTCGAAGTCGCCTTTGTTTGAATCGATGATTGAAGCCGTCGCGCAGGAAATCGGCATCAATCTGGATCTGCCTTATCGTGAGTTGTCTTCCCACCATCAGCGGATGCTCCTTCAGGGGACTGATGACCGCTGGTTTCAGCTTAAAAAATCCTCCCATGCGGGGGGTTTTGAGTTTCAATACAAAGGGCTGTATCCCGCGATTTATGAAGCAAGTCGGACATCGTTTGCCTATCGACAGAAACTCTACGAAATGATCGGGGTGCAGACCTGTTCGAGTTGTGAGGGGGCGCGAATTCAGGAAGTGGCTGCATCGGTCCGCTTCAAAGAGTTAACGATGTTGCAACTGACGCGGTTGCCTTTAGCCAAGACGCTGGCATTTTTTGAGTCGTTGAAACTCAATCGCGATCAAAAGAAGATTGCCGGCGAATTGCTTGATGAAGTCGTCAACCGCCTGAAGTTTCTGGTTGAAGTTGGACTGGATTATTTGACACTTGATCGAGGTATGCCGACGCTTTCTGGGGGCGAGAGTCAGCGGATTCGACTGGCCGGCCAGTTGGGACGCTCGTTGACGGGGGTGCTCTATGTCCTGGATGAGCCGACGATCGGACTCCATCCCCGCGACAATCATCGACTCATCAAAGCTCTTCGCGACTTGCGAAATCTGGGCAACACGGTGATTCTCGTCGAGCATGATCAGGACATCTTGCAGGCGGCGGATCGATTGTATGACTTTGGGCCTGGTTCCGGTCGACAGGGTGGTTCGATTGTCGCAGAGGGGACGACCGCTGAGGTGATCAAGAACACAAACTCATTGACGGGGAATTTTCTGGCTGGTCGTCAGCAGATTCCAATTCCCAAGGATCGACGGATGGAAGGGATCACGTCGTCAACGAAGACAGCCAGCAAATCTTCCAAGAGTGCTTCATCGAAAAAGAAAGGCACCTTGAAAGAGAGTCACGTTGTATTGAGTGGTGAGGTGCGTCAGAGTGCCTCGTTACGAAAAGACCAGCTTCCTGAGTCGCCCAACGGAACGTGGCTGGAACTCATCGGAGCGCGTCACAATAATCTGCGCAATGTTGATTTGCGTATTCCGTTAGGGACACTCACATGCATCACAGGAGTTTCGGGGTCGGGGAAAAGCTCACTGATTCAAGAGACGCTGGCCAACGCCATTCAACGGAAACTGCGTCAGGCCAGTGAAGGATTTGGTGCCTTTGATGAACTCAAGGGGCTCAGTTCGATTGAGAAACTGATTGTCGTCGATCAGAAACCGTTAGGTTCGACACCTGCTTCCAACCCGGCGACGTATGTGGGACTGTTTGATCCCATTCGAGAGCTATTCAGTATCTTGCCGGAAGCGAAGATGCGTGGCTATAAGTCAGGTCGATTCAGCTTTAATCGTCCGGGGGGACGCTGTGAAGACTGCGAAGGCATGGGTCAGAAATGTATCGAGATGCATTTTCTGCCGGATGTCTGGATTGAATGTGCGACGTGTCGCGGGAAACGGTATAACGAAGAGACGTTGAGCATCAAGTTTCAGGGTCGGAGCATTTGTGATGTGCTCAACATGCCGATCAATCAGGCGCTGGAGTTGTTTCGAAGTATTCCCAAGATCCGGGCTCCACTGAAGATTCTTGATGAGATTGGACTGGGATATCTGACGCTCGGACAATCGGCGGCGACACTTTCAGGGGGGGAAGCGCAGCGGATCAAACTGGCGGCAGAACTCTCGCGGAGCAATTATGGAAAAACAATTTATCTACTCGACGAGCCCACGACCGGGCTCCATGCGGAGGATATTTCCAAACTGATGTTAGTGCTCAATAGTCTTATTGAGCTTGGGAACACGGTGGTCGTCATTGAACATAATCTGGATGTGGTCAAGACTGCTGACTGGGTTGTCGATGTCGGTCCTGAAGCCGGTGCTGCAGGAGGGTGGATTGTCGCCCAGGGAACCCCTGAAGATCTGGTTGCGTATCATCAGGAGTATGAACGCAATCCTCAGGGTCTGCATCGTTCGTACACAGCGGAACTTCTGACGCCATTTCTGAAACTGGGCCGTCGTGAAATTGCTGATGCCATTGATCTGAAGTCCATCAAGGCGAAAAGTAAGGACGATCAGGATTTTCGCGATATAGCCCGCATGCAGGACTCCCCCTGGCAGGTGGATGGTCGGGCGTGGCATACAAAAAAACGACTTTCCTATAACAGTAAACCAGTGCATTGGGAGGGGGAGGCGCTCAATTATGTTGTTGAGTTACTCTCTGAATTTGACGAATTGGCTGAACCCAACTGGAATCATCAGACGGTCGTTGAAGTGAAAAGCCATTCACGTCAAGGGACGTGGTTCTTGCATGCTCACACAGCGCATGAATGGTTGCTGAAGTTATATTTCCGGGTCAGCAAGGGGAGCTACACCACCGAACAACTCGTCAAACGATTTCCCTGGCCGACACTCAACGACATCGATGAAATTAAAGCCTACAGCAGCGAGCCGAGGGTACAGGCACCGGCGAGAAAAGGCCCGTGGCAGGAAATTCTGTTTGCCGTTTCGAAGAAAGAGGAACTTGAAACGCCGGATTTCAAGAAGTTTCTTGGCGAGATGGTTTCGAATTATCTCAAAGCCAACGCGGCTGCATCTTCGGGATCCGAGATCGATCGGATGAAAACGGTGCTCGCGCAAGCAAAACGAACGGACTCTGCCAAGAAATTGATCGTCACAAAAAAAGAAGTTAACAAAGCTGATATCAAGAAAGCCGGCATCAAGAAGAAGGCCGCCAAGAAATCGGTGAAGAAAAAAACTCCGTAACTGCGTGCAGTATTCATGGTGTGTGTTTTAGGGAGAAGCCCGTTGTTTCTTGCGAACATTATCGAGTTGGAACTATAGAAAGATCTCTCCATGTCGCGTACCTGTCTGATGCTCACTCGCTTGTTGTTGTCTGGTTGGGTAGGGGCATCGTTGATCTTTATTCTGATCACGATTTTTATTGCGACTTCCAATCAGTTTGATTCGGAAGTTCAAGACAAGCTGGGACTGATTCGGTTTCCAATTTTTTATCGACTGGCATTCTGGATGGTGGGGCTGTCTTACCTGTTTCATCTGGGGAGTTTCAAGGCGATGAAGACGTGTCGAATTCGCTGGGTTGTCGGCTGCTTTCTGATTCCGTTTCTATTTGTGTTGGGGGTAATGGATTATACCCTTGTTACTGAGCCGATGCTGGAGATGATTGACCCGCCGGGGATGGCTCGGCCACAGCGATTTCGTGAGTATCATGAAGCCTCGGAGCGGATGGGGAGCGTGATCTGGGGGCTGTCTTTGATCACAGCGCTGATGATCAACTGGCCCATCAAACCCCCACGCTCGACGACCAATCCCGACGATCATGCGGTGACATAAAAAAACCACGGCGATGGCCGTGGTTGTGATATTGATGTTGAAATGTTGAAGAAGTGACGGGAGAGATTAGAATCCTCCACCGAATCCACCTCCACCACCACCGCCGCCGAAGCCGCCACCAAATCCGCCGCCGAATCCACCGTTACCGCCGAATCCTCCGTTGCCCTGACCGACGCCACCGCCGAGGAACTGGCCGTAGTTGGAGCGACCTTCGGAAGACTGGAAGCCATTGCTGTAAGGCAGGGCGACGAATGTGCGTTGATCGGCATCGGGATTGCCGTGGTCATGGAGGATTTGAGCGACAATCGCCCGACGATAGGCATCGAGTTCAGGATCAGCATTGTTTTCTGTCCGTTCGACAATGACGGGGAAAGGTGCTGATCGCATGCGTGCTGCGATTTCCATGATTTTGTCTTTGCCCAGGGGTGTGAGTTCAGCCGTCTGACCGACGAAGTCGTAGTCATACAGAATGAAGTCAGAGGCTTCGGCGTTTGTTTGCATAGCCTGATAGTGGGCACGCACCGTGCTTCCCAGAGGGAGTGTTTCGGGAATGGCTTTGGAGCGAGTTTTAGCAGCCCACCATCCATGGAAGCGGGAGGAGAAGCCGTTGCCGCATCCATCCGAGCAACCATCGTTGCACCCTTGCTCGCCACCACATTGGGTCACATGACCGCATTGTCCATCGTGGCAACCTGAGTGCATCGTTGAGCAGCCGGAGAGCCCATAGCTCATCATGCCCATCATGGCGACATTAACAATGTGCTTGTTTGTGTTGTTCCAGAACTGACGCATAAGATGCCCTCATGAGGCCTGGATCGGCCTGGCAAGAGAAGGAGTAGTAAGTTCAATCGTAAGTCACTGACGGTATTACACAGATTTTGAGATCAGCCAATCATCCGGGATGATGATTCACAGCCGACTATCGTTGTTGATACAACCGGGGAGGCAAAGCCTGAGTTCGGGACTGGGCAGGTGCCATTCGTTGTCCTGAGACTGGTTGGATTTGTGAAGGCTGATTGTAGGCCGGTCGTGAGTTGTAGGCCGTGGGTGTGGCGTTGATGCGTGGTTTGACAGAACCCATTGGTCCATATGAGGGAGCCAGAGGGGCTGCAGGAACCGGCAGAGAGAGATCATAGTTCTGTTGAGTCTGGCCACCGCCGTTGGCTGGGTTTGGGCTATACATTGGCTGTGAAGGAGCAGGATTGTAGTGATTGAATCCGACAGGATAACCGACGCCCGATTTGTTGCCGTAGGGGGCCAGTTGATAGTTGTTCTGATCGGGAATTCCTTCAATCATGCCGTATTTACAGAGTTCGTAGTCGTTGGGATGTGTGACATAGAATCCGGGAACAGGAGGAACTTCTTCTGGATCCATCGGACGGACGAGTTCGGGTGTGACCATAATGAGTAGTTCGGTTTCGTCTTCGGTGGCCCGACGCGAGTTGAACAAGGCATTGCCTACCAGAGGAATACTCCCCAACAGCGGGATGCGTGAGTTTGAGGTGTTGCGTTGTCGCGAGAGGAGACCTCCCAGGACGATGGTTTGACCTTCACGCAATTCGACGGTTGTCTGCAAACGTCGAGAGTTCAAGCCAGGGATGCCGTTGACGGCGTTCCCGGAGTTTGTCGATGAGAATTCCGGAATGATCTGAAGTCGGATGAGGTCGCCATCGATGACAGTCGGTGTGACGAGCAAGGAAGTACCAAAGCCTCGGAAGGAGGTCGAAGTACCCTGAGCACCGCCGACTCCGACGATTGTCGGGACAGCAAACTCACCCCCGGCCAGGAAGCTGGCGGTGCGACCGCTGAGGACGGTCAACGCAGGTTCGGAAAGGATGGTGACGGTATTGTTATTCGCCAAAGCATCGATGAGGACAGAGATTTCTCCGTTTTCAAAGATACCGCTGAGTGTGGGCGTGCCACCGATTAAGGAGCTGCCGATGGCATGACGACCGTTGGCCATGACGTAGTTCCAGTCGACGCCGAAGCTACGCAGTTGAGAGCGGTTAAGTTCTGCGATGCGTGCTCGCAGCATGATCTGGAATTCGCCAGGGATCTGGAGCATGTCGACCACCAGACCTGAGGCATTTCCGAAGCCGCTGCCGATTCCATTGAGTCCGGTATTTTCGATGCCGATGCCATCGGTTCCCCCGCCCCCACCGGAAACGTTGGGAGCGCCATACAGGCCCCCTTCACGGTTGACGACTTCGCCTTGCACGATCTGCATGATGCGTGAGGCTTCCTGAGAATCGTGAGCTTGTCCTTTGACGATGATCTTTCCCGACATCGGGATGATATACACTTTGCTGTTGGGGAAGAGCAGAGCGAGTTTTCGTTCCAGTTTGCCGTAGTCGACGCGGCGTCGGTCTTCCAGAGCGGGATCTCGGATCGTGTTGACCAGATAAATGAGTGGATCAGAATCATCTTCGAACCACAGTGTCATCGTGGTGGTTCCCAACGACAAACCGATGACGGAAATTTCTGTTTCACTGTATGGGGCGACTTCAATGACGGAAGGATCAGCAATCGCCATGCGGGCGATTTTTTTATTGGTGAGGATGAGCTGACTGCGATGGTGAATGACATCGAAATTGGCTTCGACATCAGGCATGGCAGTGATGCGCAAGTCGAGAGGAGCATCACGCTCTTCAGCATTTTGCGTCTGCACGATTTGATCGCGATAGACAGGTGGAAGCTGTAGTTGTCCGTAGGCCACATCGCTGGCAAAGCCGACCACTGTTCCGGCAGTTGCTGTCGCCAGGCCGAGCAGGAGGTGTTTACGCGAGGCTTGAACTAGTTTGTTGATACGTGTCCATCTGGAAAGCATGCGTCTTCGCTCCTGTCCCTGGAACTGTCAATAGCAGGCCCATCTAGGCTGCTTGAAAATCAATCCGTGAATGTATGCGAACAGACTCAAGAGCATGCAGGATGTTCATTGCAGATCGCTCGCAGAAGTTGTATCGTCGCAGGCAATTCTCAAATTGATGACTTTACCTGTAGCAACAGCAAGTCCCAATAAACGCATTTGGCTTGTATCGGTTGTGTGCATCTGAGGGGCGGGAGGCAGACTGCGGGAGTGAATTGTAAGATTTGCCTCAAGTCAGAACGTAAAAAATCTGTCGATGCCGAATCTTGCTGAATATTCTTGGGAATTTAACCGAAACTGACAGAAAAACGGCTATCGTGCGGGAACGGTGTTGAACTCAAATTATCATTTTCACCAGGTAGAAATTGTATGAGCTTTTGGAACCGCGCCTGCTGCACTTCGTGTTGGATCGCTCTTTACCTGTTTTTGTCGTCAAGTTTTCTCAGCGGAGAGGATGCGACGCGCTGGAATGCTCCGATCAACTTAACGCATGCCCAGACCATTCCCGACCTCGGGGCAGGGCAGGGGGTTGCCTGGATCGACGGAAAAGTTTATCTCTACGGCGATGCGGCTACGGGAGTGATTCGTGAATATGAACTGGATCACGCGTTGCCGAGTTTGCTGCGTTGGACGGGGCTGGAAATTCAATTAACCCGCAACGGAGTCGATCTGCTGACTCATCCGACCGGCTTGACGCATCACCCGGAATGGGGAACGTTTCTAGGGGATACGGTCAATCAGAGAGGGACGATTTTTCACATCGACTGGGAACGGGCCAAAGCCGATGGGCATCTCGATCATGCGATTCTGAATATGGTCAATGATGATCTGGCCATCAACGGGACACGACCGGAGTTCGTCAGCTATGCTGGGAGAATATTGATTGCCACCAGTGATTATGGCGATCAGGGAAATGAGCTCAGACTCTATGATCCACAACATCTAGGGCGGGTATCGAGAACGAGTTCACCTGGCGTGCTCGTCGACAAACGTGCGTGTGGACCGTGGGTGCAATCGTTGTCGTGGTCACCAGAAGATGGCGCACTGGTGCTCGTACAAAATCAGATTGAAGGTCTGCGTTATCGCCTGACCGCCATCGACCTGCAGGCCTCAGAGAGTCATCCAGGTGTCAGTTGGAATTTCTGTTCGCCGTGCAATGAACTGGAAGGATTTCGATTCCTGCCGGGTGGCGTGGGTTTGTTTTTGAATTCCTCACCCGAGCAGAATGTTTATCTGGAAGCAATCGACCTGGAGATCGAATAGCGATTGTGCGGACACCGTTTGAACAACTGCAACCGGATTAATTCTGATTGGCCATGGAGTTGAAGTCGGCCAGCTTTTGACGGGCCCGTTCGATGGTTTGATAGCGAGAGTGATCTTCGTCGGAGTGCGTCACGAAATCTTCACAGATCATCGGGAGGGTGACGGTGAATGTGCTGCCGCGTCCGAATTCTGATTTGAGATGAATGTCGCCATCCAGCAGGCGGCAGAGTTCACGGACAATTGAAAGACCGAGTCCTGTTCCCTCGAAGTCGCGTTTGAGGTTATCACCGTTGATGCCTCCCGAACGTCCCTGGCGGAATTTCTCAAAAATGAGTTCCTGATCTTCGACTGGAATTCCGATGCCGTTGTCTTCGACACTGATGGAAACCTTCGACGACCCGACTCTCTTGACTGCGACTTTGATCTGTCCCCCCTCGGGTGTGAACTTAACGGCGTTGGAAAGCAGGTTGTTGAGAATCTGTTGGAGTTTGCCATAGTCCTGAAAAACGACGGGAATTTCTGACGGCATCTGACAGGAAACATCGATATTTTTTCGTTCGGCTAACGGACGGATCGAATCAACACGTTCGCTGATCAGATCGGTCATTGAGAATTCGACGGGTCGAACTTCCATTTTCCCGCTTTCGATTTTCGCCAGCTCCAGGATATCGTTAATGAGCGCCAGCAAATGCTTGCCCGAGGCGGTGATATTTTTCAGATACCGGTGTTGTTTATCGTTGAGATTGGTCGCAGTATCAAGCAGGTCACTGAATCCCAGAATACTGTTGAGGGGCGTGCGCAATTCATGACTCATCGTCGCCAGAAAATCGTTTTTCAGATTGTTGAGCTCATACAAACTGAGGTTGGCCTGCGCAAGTTCTTCGACTTTGGAATCGAGTTTGACATTCGCTTCCATCAAACCATCACGCGCATTGCTCAATGAACGAAGCATGCGGTTAAAGGCGTGACTGAGTTCTTCAAATTCATCGCCGGTTCGGATGTCGGCTCTGAGGTCCAGTTTGCCGTGCGCGATTTCATTGCTGATATCTTTGAGGTGCAACACCGGTTTGACGATGACATAACGCACGATGACATAGGCAGCCAGCATGGCAAAAAACGATGTGACAATCGCCATGGCCAACAAGATCGCGTTGTTTTTGGCCAGCGTGCTTTCGGTTTTTTTGAGCGGAAGCATGATCTTGACCATGCCCAGCAAGTCCCCTTCGGAATTCTTCTGATGACAGACCAGACAGTTTTCCGTGGCATTCAAAGGAGCATAATAACGGAAAAACTCGCCGTTGGATTCGTAGCCGGCTTTGGAATGAAAATCGATGTATTCCTGTCCGGTCTTTTTTACTTCATAAAACGCGGTCAGGTCTGTTTCGTCACTGGGGCGTGAGGATCCTTCGCTGACTGGATCTGGTCCCATCACATCCCAACGGCCATCCTCGCGCACATCTTCAGGTTTGAGGGTTGTTGACATTAACTCGATCAAGTCCAGGTATTCGACGTCGACTTTCGCCAGTGCTAAATGCTTTTCAACGACAATTGGCGAAATAAGCATGCGGGCAGTTTCGACATTCTGCTGTCGAATGATCCACCCGTTGAGTTGAGCATAGAAGTAAAAGCTGCCAGAAATCAGCAACATTAAACCGCCGCCGAATAAAAAGCGGCATTTTCGCTCGAGGCTCGTTTCACCGAGCAGTTTTTTGAACGTCTTGTAGGACATAACAGAAGATTATCCGCGCAAGGCAGGTCGGACAAGAAGAATCAATCCCATGACTTCTTGATAAGATTTCATCGTAACGCATCGCCGCCTACGCGGCTAGATGGCTCTGTGGCGTTCGCGGGCAGTGGCGCTCATCAAGGACTTTCAGCGAGTTTCTGCTGGATTCTCCAGGATCATTTCTTTAAGCGGTGGCAACTTTTCGATGGTCAGTTTCGGTCGGGGCTCGCAGATATTAAAGCTTGTGATCAAACGGGCAGCTCGATCAAACGAGAGATAATGCCAGGCCCATTGAATCAATACTAACAGCCGATTTCGAAAGCTCACGATAAGCATCAGGTGAATGAACAGCCACATCATCCAGGCAATGAAGCCCGAGAACTTGAATTTCCCCAGGTCAGCCACTGCAGCGGAACGGCCAATCGTCGCCATGCTGCCATAGTCTTTGTATTTGAACGCAGGAACCTGTTGTCGGGCCAGACGCTTGTTAATGAGATTGGCAACATACTTGCCTTGTTGAATGGCGACAGGCGCAACACCTGGCAAGGGCTTTCCTTCCGGACTGGTGAAGTTTGCCATATCACCGATTAG
>JBGSVC010000346.1:0-2101 GCA_041753175.1 Planctomycetaceae bacterium | reverse complement strand
CTTCAAAAAAACCATCGCCCCCTCAGAGACCAGATTTGTAACCTTGCCGAGCGGTTTGGAACCGGAGGCAGAATACGCAGTCCATGAACATGAACGTCGTGCAGAATTCGTGCTGGAATTGCCGACGCAGATCGTACGCTTGAAACTCAGCCTGGATGATGCCACTCAAAAAGAGGAAGCATATCGGGTTGATGATGTCACGATTTACGATATGGCGATGGCACAGGAGAAGAAACTGGGAGCGCTATTAACAGCCACTTCTGTTGTTTATCTGTTTCATGACGCCTACGTCAAAGGAAACCTGCCGATGCTGAAGAATCTTTCAACATCGGACTTCAATCAACAAATCTGGGATCGATTGAGTTTTGAGACCTTTCAGCTAGTTCCGATTCCTGAGCTGAAAAATGGTGCACCAACAATTGTGAGCAGTGATTTTCGTGGTCGCTTAACGGAAGTTTCCGTTACGCAGGGTCAGCAGGAGTTGGTCTATGTGTTACGAGAGCGAGCTGATCAGTGGTTGATTGATGATATTCAGGTCAAGTCGGAGACGAACTTATCATCTGTCAAAGAGCGACTTTCACTGTTGACGCCGATCTATGAATTTGCCTACGCCATTCATAGTTAGGATCTTAATCGATTGAAGCGTGTCTGCTCAGAGGATTTTCGACGGCGTGTCTGGATGCAGGCAGATTCGATTCCCTCCATTGAAACGAATATTGTTAACCAGATCACACAGCAGTTGAGTGGATATCGTATTGAACGATCAGAAGCATTGGTCGATTTAGGACCTTCGTCACAAAATGCCAGAGTCCATTTAACACTCGAAGATGGCTTATACCGAGTCCACGACGCCGTCATGCCGGGGCCGACCGGGCAACCGCTCGCGATGAAGCAGGCGATGCGAATGCAACTTGCTTATGGCAGTTCAACTTCAAAGGAAATATCTCTGGCGTCTGGATGGAATGAAATGCCGCCTAAGCAGACAATCCAGCAAACAGCAAACAAATCAGAGCCGAAGTTATTTTCCAGTGTCCCCGTGCAGCAGGAACCGGGGGAATCAGGAATGATCGACCAAAACGTGTTTCATGCGGTCTATGAAAATAGGGATTCTGCATTTGATGACGTCGGCTCGATGGATGATCCCCAAGCGTTTAAGCGTTCGCGTGTGCCAGGCTATGCTCAACCGATGCCAGTCGAGGAAGAACCGCTGTTACAGCCCGTGCCAATGAATTTCAAGTAGTCGATGCCTGTAAAAAAAGTTTAGGAATTGGTCTGGCGGAGAATTGCCGGTTGCCCGTAAACTCCATCTCGGAAAATGTCCCGAGCGATAAACTGAACATTGTGCACAGTAATTTCTGGCGATCAGTCCAGGGATTGTCGAGTATCAATCGTTCAGCGAACATGATCTTCGGGCGTTCATAATTAGAAAAATGGTGGACAAAGGAGTGTCCTGATGATGCGAACAATGAATTTTGCAGTGTTGTTAAGTAGTGTGTTGATCTCTTCTGTGTGTGTGGCTCAGCAACCCGTGGTCACCCCCGCAACGACAGTTACTCCCGCGACTTCTGTGCCAGCAGCACCAGGTGCGTTGACGGAAGAGTCGTTGGGAAACTTGATTGCAGCCATGGGCTTGAAACCTAAAAAAGAAGAATCACGATACGATTTTGAATTCAAGGCACTGGTTGATAAAGAGGAGTGGGTGCTCTCGATGTCCTCTGTCTTGAGTGCAGATGGAACTTCAGTATGGGTGATGGCGTGGCTGGATGAGCTTCCCAAATCCGCAGGCGACGTCCCCCGAACCGCTCTGCTAAGACTTTTGGCTCGTAATGACAAACTGGGGAATGGAAAATTCTTCGCTTACATCGCAGCCAACCGTCGATTTGTGATGCAACGCGTCGTGCCAAACCAAAATATGTCGACAGCCGCATTTCGAGATGTCCTGAAAGATCTGGGGCAATCTGTCGTGGAGACTTATCCGGAATGGGCCGTGAGCAATTGGAATCTCAACACGACGGATCCTTCCGTGGAAACGATCTCTGCTCAGAAAGAGATTCCTGTGACAAAATGATTCGGGGACCGTATAAATCGGGAACTGTCTTAG
>JBGSVC010000345.1:0-7975 GCA_041753175.1 Planctomycetaceae bacterium | reverse complement strand
GGGGTAACAATCCATGCCAAGCCAGGTGAGACGACAACGTTTAAACTGAAAAGGCATACTCTTGCAGAACGATTGTATCGAACGAGCGGCTTGGAATTGTATGGGGAGAGCAGAAAAGCCGGAAAAGCGTTGCCAGCCGGTATTGTCGTTGAGCAAGGTGAAATCGTGGGAATGGACAGTGTCCTGGCGACAAGGTATCGGGGGGAGGTCTATTGGTTTTGGGGGGACACGACGCGGTTGTCTTATCCTTTGGGAAATTTTCATATCACAGGGGCAAAGACGTCTCTGAACGAGTTGAGAAATGCTGATCTGGAGCATGGACTGCCCTATCACTACTTATTGGGTACGGACGGGTTTGTCAAGTCGTTGGCACAGATGCCTGGGGAGGGGCCGACATGGTTGGGAGGAATTGCGGTCGTTTACGATCGCTTGGGGAATGAACGGTTGGTCGCCCAATATGTCAAAGTCAAATCAACGATGGAAGGTTATCGTTGGGGGATTTGTGTTTGGAATGATGAGACCGAGGTCTTTGAAGAGTACAACCGATTTGAGCAACAGCCGTTGAATTTTCCGGAGTCGGTGACACAGAGTTTTCTGGAAGTTGATGAACAGGGAGAGGCCTACATTTATTTTTCTGTCCCTTCTGCTCTCGTTCGTGTCAAAGCAAGGCTGGAAGATTATGCAGACCCAAAATGTTACGAAGCCTATACCCCTCTGAAAGTGGGTGGGCAGCAGGATGAGATCGAACGTGATGACGCAGGATCTGCGGTTTGGGCCTGGAAGCGGGGTGCGCGGTGGTTGTCCCAGCCTGAAGAAGAACGGGTGTTGGGACGTGGGGAAGAGAATCGAACGCAGATGATTTCTGCGACGACAGGGGAACAACTGCGAGTGCATAAAGGGACGTGCTGCTGGAATCCCTATCTTAAAAAATGGGTGTTGATATTTACACAACAGGGTGGAGAGAGTTCTTATTTGGGAGAAGTCTGGCTAGCACAAGGAAAAGAGAAAACCGGGCCGTGGAGGAATGCCGTCAAGATAATCTCGCATGACGAATCGACGTTCTATAATCCGAATCATCATGTGATGCTCGATCGCGAAGAAGGACGCATGATTTTTATCGAGGGGACCTACACACAAACGTTTTCGAAGGCTCCCCGGCCTACCCCACTCTATGACTACAATCAAATTTTATATCGACTGGATCTGGGGACGTTACCAGAGGATTCAAAGAGTGTCGATGAGTAACATTTGATTCACGATGGATCGAATCGTGCTGATAAGATTTCGAAACTTGAGGGCTTGATATTTGACGTGGTTGATTTTTTGCGAAATCCTGGCATGTCTAAGAAAAGAGTCTCTGCAGTGTTTCGTCTGTCTGATAAACTATCAATCATGAAAAGTGTCCCCTCACACATGCCCGACGAAGAACCGGAAACGGCGTATTTCCCTTTAGAACAAGGGACATCTTCAATCAAGAACGGATCGTCCGGCAGGTGGCTGGACGAGTCGCGTGAATTGCCAGAGGTCTTTGATAAGTATGATTTGCAGATGAAACTTGGACAGGGGAGCATGGGGACGGTCTATCTGGGACGTCACAAGCAACTCAATCGGCATTGTGCGATCAAGGTACTCAATCCGAGTCAGCATCGAATCATTCACGACGATTACTTAAGTCTGTTTCAAGATGAAGCGAGGCTTATGTCACAGTTCAATCATCCTCACATCATTATCACGCACGATGTGGGATGCGAGAAAGACGTGCATTTTATTGAGATGGAGTTTTTATCGGGTGGATCACTTGCGGATTATTTACGTATGCATCAGCAAGTTGATCCGGTGCGTGCAACGCGTTTGATCATGCAGGCAGCGCATGGACTAGCCGAGGCACATCGTCAAGGGTTATTGCACCGCGATTTGAAACTGGGAAATATCCTGCTCGCATCGGATCAGCGCGCCAAGATTGTGGATTTCGGGTTTGCATTTCGCTTCAAACAGGCGTGTGAACGAGACCGTGATTGTCTGGTGGGAACGCCAGGCTATTTGGCGCCTGAACTTTTTGAACGTCAGCCTGCGACTCCGGCGTCAGATATTTATGCTTTGGGGGTCTGTTATTATGCGTTGCTGACAGGGACACCACCCTACGATACCTCACGTACGTCGGGGACAATGCTTCACGAGTATCCAACGTTGTTGCAAATGGAAATGAAACTGATTCGGGACCGCGTGCCGGATCTGCCCTTGGAGATTGTCCATTGTGTCGACCGCATGCTGCAGACATCGCCATCAAACCGCCCGAAGTCGGCGTATCAGGTGATGCAGATGTTGTCTGCAGCGCTGGGCGAACTCGAAGATCTCGATTCCTTAATTCATCAGGCATTTGAATATGAAAAGAACGTCAGTTGGAAGAAGGATCGCAATCAATATGTTGTGTCTGTGAAACTGCCATTGGATCGACAGCAAAAAGTGATGATTGAAACGACACGAGGGCAAATCAGTCAGCGTCTTGTTGAAATATCAACGACGTGTTGTCAACGTCCGCATCCAGACTTATTTGCAGAGAATGCCCTGCGGATCAACGCTCGACTCGCGCATGGTCGGATTGGGCTGCAGTTTCGAGAAGGAGTCGAGTATTACGTGATGCAGGATGCCTATCCGTTGGGGACCGTTGACGCTGAAGAAATTCGACGGTGTGTTTTTGAGATGGCCGAGATCGCCGATACGATCGAGCAGGAGTTAGTGAAGACGGATTTGAACTAGAGTTGGCGACCATTCGGCTTTCAGGAGTGGGTCGATCGAAGTGTCAGAAGTGTGACTTCAGGACAGCAGTTAATCCGCAAGGGGACTGCAGCAGAAAGCCCTCGTGAGATGTGGATAAGTGTCGGACGTTCGTCAATTAAGCCACAGGCGTATTTGACACCGTAGCTCGAGGGAGAGTAGACCGGGCCGAGTAGCGGGAAGCGAATTTGACCGCCATGGTTATGCCCTGAGAGCATCAGGTCAAAGTGTTGTTGTTGCGCCCAGCGAATGTTATCGGGAGTGTGGCTGACGAGGATACGAAAATCAGTTTGATCAGGGGCAGGTAGATCCGTTGGCAGTTGGCCGAGCCAGGGCGTTTCAGTACCGGCTAGTAGAATCGTTGAGTTGTGAATTGGAAGGCTTACGGAGACAGAAGCGATGTCTTGCCAACCCAAAGTCGTCAGCAGTTCACGGGTCTGGCGGGGTTGGGTAAAATTCCAATCGTGATTGCCCAGGATGAAGAAGTTTCCATAACGGGATTTGATTTTTTGAAATGTCGTTTCGAGCCAACAGGAGAGATCTTGATTGTCGAGAAGGTCGCCGGAGAAGATGGCCAGATCATAGGTCTGTTGCGAGATTCGATCAAAGACATGCTCAAAGAATTCACGCGGGACGTGACCGGTCAGATGCACGTCGCTGATATGGAGTATGGACAAACCGTTGAGTTCCGCAGGGAGATGCAGGAGGTCGAGCGTTTTGTGGTTGAATTCACATCTCAGGGATTCATTGAGCGGGAGTCGGGCGATGCGAGCACGCAGGGATGTTGGCGATGGAAGCTTCGAAGGAGATTTGATGGACTCAATGATCTGTTTATGCGAGAGGAGATTGGCAATGTATTGCTGGCGGAGATTTTGAACCAGAACAATCACGACGTTAATAGCACCGAGCAGGCAGAAAAGCGTGGCCGAGGTTTTGAAGGTTGGATGGAAGAAACTGGATAACTCCAGGCTCTGATCAGGAATAGTTGAAAGATAATAAATAAAGAATGGCCCGGCGAGCAGCGGGAGATCATGAACAATGATGCGAAAACGCGTCAGGGTGTCGTGTTCCCAGGGGATGCTTAGAAGTCGATTGCAAATCGCAGCAGGCCAATAGGAATAGCCAATCCAGAGAAGGAGATAATACAGGATGATCATAAAAAGTTTCAGAGGGAAGGTGTGAAAGGAGTGTGTGGATAGCGGTTTTGGATCTGGATGCATTATGTTAACGATTTAGTCCGCCAGTGTGGATGGGTCAGAGAAAGAAAGGGAAGACATACTGGCAATCGGGAATGGTGAACGCGGAGTTTTGTTGCAACAAGCCTAATTAACTAAGAATGTGATCGTCGATGGGATATCGAAACCTGAAGCAGGCAGTGGCCGATCTGGAACGTGCGGGGATGCTCAAGCGGATCTCAGTAGAGATTGATCCATATCTGGAAGCTGCGGAAATCCAGCGTCGCGTTTATCAGCGTGGGGGGCCTGCGATCTATTTTGAACGCGTCAAAGGGTGTCGCTTCCCAATGGTCAGTAATTTATTTGGAACGATGGATCGAACGCGATTTTTGTTCCGAGACACGCTGGACTATGTGCGGCGTCTGGTGGAAATGAAGATTGACCCCAATATGGCATGGTCCCATCCATGGCGATATGCCCGGGCGTTACCGACGGCGATCAACATGCTGCCCAAAAAGGTGCGCCAAGGCCCGGTGATGGCTCATCGTTGTCAGATTGAAGAGTTGCCGAAGGTGGTTTCGTGGCCAAGGGATGGAGGACCATTCGTGACCTTGCCTCAGGTCTACTCGGAAGATGTCAGATCTCCAGGGTTGATGAAGTCAAATTTGGGAATGTATCGGGTCCAACTCTCCGGAAACGACTATGAAGTCAATCGGGAGATCGGTCTACATTACCAGATCCATCGGAGTATCGGAGTGCATCATGCAGCCGCGATCGAGCGTGGGGAACCGTTTCGAGTGAATGTGTTTGTGGGGGGAACACCAGCGATGACACTCTCTGCGGTGATGCCATTGCCGGAAGGGATGAGTGAATTAATGTTTGCAGGAGCACTGGCAGGGCATCGCATTCCCATGATCTGTCGACCGGGCGAGATTGGCATGTATGCAGAGGCCGATTTTTGTCTCGTCGGCACGGTTGATCCCCAACGCCAAAAACCTGAAGGGCCATTTGGAGATCACCTGGGATACTACAGCCTGGTTCACGATTTTCCGGTTCTTAAAATCGATGCTGTTTATCATCGTGACGGAGCGATTTGGCCATTTACGACAGTCGGGCGCCCCCCTCAGGAAGACACCTCATTTGGAGAGATTATTCACGAGATTACGGGACCGATTATTCCTACTGTGTTGCCCGGTGTAAAGGGCGTCAATGCGGTGGATGCAGCGGGAGTCCATCCGCTGCTACTGGCAATTGGCAGCGAACGATACACACCTTATCAAACTCGACGTCAACCACAGGAGTTGCTGACCATTGCCAATGCCATATTAGGTCAGGGGCAATTGTCATTGGCAAAATACTTGTTCATCGTGGCCCATGAAGATAATCCGGATTTGGATATTCACCACATCGATAAATTTTTAATGCATCTGTTGTCGCGAATCGACTGGCGTCGGGATCTGCATTTTCAAACCCGGACAACAATCGATACGTTGGACTATTCCGGCCAGGGATTTAATTCCGGTTCCAAAGTGGTGATCGCGGCTGCAGGAGAGATCAAACGAGAGCTACCACACGAAATCCCGAGTGGCTTTCGATTGCCCGAGGGGTTTTCAGAGGTGAAAGTCTGTCTGCCGGGCGTCATCGCGATTGAGGCACAAAAAAGTGCTGATCAAGCAGCCGTGAAGCGTTTGGCCGAACGTGTGCAGGAAGATCATCCGCTATGTTCATTTCCGTTATGGGTGGTCGTGGATGATGCAAAGTTGACATCTGCCTCGCTCAATAATTTTTTGTGGGTCACTTTTACACGATCCAATCCGGCCAGTGATCTCTATGGGGTGGGGGAGTTTGTCGAAGACAAACATTGGGGCTGCCGTGGCTCATTAATCATTGATGCCAGAATCAAACCCCACCATGCTCCCCCTCTGGTTGAAGATCATCAGGTGACACGTCAAGTTGATGAACTTGGAAAGAAGGGGGGAGTCTTAGAGGGATTGGTTTAGCGAAGTCAGCGTTTGAGAAATGGTCGTTTAGAAATAGATGAGCCACTCAATCGTTTGGCGTCTGCAAGAATTGCTGTATACTTCGGTGATGTCGACCATCACACTCCCGGCTGCAGCCTACAATGTCCTCCGTCGTTATTGGGGGTATGAAGAATTTCGTCCGTTGCAAGCGGCGGCGATCTCGTCGGTTCTGCAACAGCGTGATTCTGTCACGATTTTGGCAACCGGGGCTGGGAAATCGATTTGCTATCAACTTCCAGCGCTGGTTTTGCCCGGAACCGCGGTCGTCGTTTCGCCGTTGATTTCGCTGATGAAAGACCAGGTCGATGGGCTGGTAGCCAACGGGATATCAGCGGCTTTTGTCAATAGTTCGCAGTCTTACGATGAAAAACGTCGAATTGCAGGTGCTGTGCGGGCAGGAGAAATCAAGCTGTTGTATGTCGCCCCCGAACGGCTCTGTACCCAACAGACGATGGACTTTCTGGCAGATTGCGAGATTTCTTTTTTTGCCATCGACGAGGCGCATTGCATTAGTGCCTGGGGACATGATTTTCGTCCAGATTATCGGGAGTTGTCTCGGTTGAAGGCGCGGTTCCCTGACAAGGGAGTGCATGCCTATACGGCAACTGCGACCCAGCAGGTGCGTGATGATATCGCGCGACAATTGACCCTCAAAGAGAGCACTCTGCATATTGGTTCGTTCGATCGACCAAATCTGAACTATCAAATCCAGCCACGAGAGAATCTCAATGAGCAGATCGAGGAAGTTGTCAAACGCCATCGCAAAGCCAGCGGAGTGATTTATTGCCTCTCACGTAAGAAAACCGAAGACTTGGCAGCCTGGTTGAAGAGTCGGGGATATCGAGCAAAGTGTTACCATGCAGGGCTGACGGATCTGCAGCGCAAGAAAGCCCAAGAGCAGTTCCAGCAACAAAAGATTGATATTATCGTCGGCACGGTCGCGTTTGGGATGGGGATTGATAAGTCGGACGTGCGGTATGTGATTCATACCGGCATGCCACGGTCGTTGGAGAACTATCAACAGGAAAGTGGGCGGGCTGGTCGTGACAGCTTACCGGCAGAATGTTGGTTGTTTCATGGACGTGGGGATGTCGTCGTCTGGAAGAAAATGCTTTCGGATCTGCCAGCAGATGCCTATGAGATTGCAATGAGCAATTTGCAGTCGATGGAAGGTTTCTGCCAGTCTCTGGAGTGTCGCCACCGAACGTTGCTTGAGCATTTTGGACAGACTTATGATCAACCCAGTTGTCAGGCGTGTGATAGTTGTCTGACTGACCGGAAGGTAATCGAGGATCCGCTCATCAATGCGCAGAAGGTGATTTCATGCGTGTATCGGTTAAAAGAACAGTTCGGCGTCGGCCATACTGTGCGAGTTCTGACGGGTTCCCGTGAGAAAAGAATTATCGAATTAAAACACGATGAACTGAGCACCTATGGTTTACTGAAAGAAATCGGCAGGGATACTGTCAAATCGTGGATTGAACAGTTGATCGGACAGCAATGTTTGGAGGTAGTCGGGGAATATCTGCAATTGAAAATCACCACCAAAGGTCGCGAAATTCTCAAGGGGCTGTGGACGCCGATGCTCACGGAGTCGAAGTCTGCACCGGCAAGGCAGTCTTCGAGTCTGGTAGAAATGAGCGACGTCGAGAAAGAATTGTTCGAGCAGTTACGGGAATTTCGTTATGATCTGGCCGGTGAAAAGGGAGTCCCCCCGTATTTGATTTTTACCGATAGCGTGCTGGTGCAGATGTGTCTGCAAAGACCGGTGACGCGGGAGTTGTTGTCTGGATTGAGCGGAGTGGGAGCCAAGAAGCTGGAGCAATTCGGAGACGAATTTCTGAAAGTGATTGTCGAATTCTGTCAGGAACACAAACTCAATGCCTCACCTGCTCCCCCGCCTAAGGCTTTGAAGACTGTCCAACAAAGTCATAAGGAACCCGGATTGACGATGTCGCCACGGGCAGTGGAAGCGCGGGAGATGTTTGGACTCGGACGAACCGT
>JBGSVC010000344.1:0-5026 GCA_041753175.1 Planctomycetaceae bacterium | reverse complement strand
TGATGTTTAGTCATCTTGGCCCACTGGGGAGTCCGATCCTGAAGTAACGTGGGATCGGCTTTGATGACATAACCAGTACCGGGTTCGAGACTTTCATCGAGTGGCGTTTCGTCAACCTCCATGACCTGACTTTCCTGACTGATCACTGACATGCGTGTCTATCCTGTATCCTAAGGCAATTATACGGCATTCACAAAACCAAAGAGCCTCGAAATGAGTTCGCGCAGTCTCGCCGCGCCGGTTGAGGGTCTTGCTCTACCATAGACCCGAAAACCGGCCTCTGGACAGGACGATTCCGGGCAAGAGGGCATTCCTGTCTTAAAAATGATGGACCGCCAGACTTTAACGATTGTGACGATCAGCCCGTCCCGAGAGAGACGGTCACCTGCTTTGATTTTGACTGCACTCTCTTACCAGCTTCGTCCGATAAGACCCTAAGTCAGTCTTATATCAATGCACGGCGATGGGGAACGAGGTCTGTCATGACGGGACGTGTTCAAGTCATTGCGCTGGTCAAGGAAGGTCAGCGCTATGTATTTTTGTACGATGAAAGCTCATTGACCAAGCTCATGCATACCCTGGGTCGCTATGCGGCCGATCCCCAACTCAATTTCACCTGGTATGATGCTGCGCTGTTAAGTCAAAAAATTCGCCGACTTCAGACCCAGGCCCAGGCTTCTAAACCCCACTTCGGAAAAAAAACGACAACAAAAAAGCCAATCAACTGATCTGTCTGGAATAACGCATTTCGTTTAACCTCACGTCATACTCAGTCATTCTACAAAGTACTTTGCGTTTTTGTTGACGTATTTTTATTGTCATCGTGACTCCACATGCAAACGGCATTCGACGGTTTTCAGCGATATCTCTCGCTTGAAAAAAATGCTTCAGAGCTGACCTGCAAAGCGTATCGAGACGACTTTGCCAGCTTTTTAGACTACTGCATCGATCGATTGCGGAAAGTCCCTACGCCTGAAGAACTCGAGATCACCGCATTGCGGGGCTATGTCTCTTATCTTCACGAATGCCAGTATGCAAAAACCACGATCGCCCGCCGCCTGGCATGCATGCGTTCATTGTTACGCTATTGTCGACGTGAAGGGTTGATGACCAGCAATCCCGCGCAAGCGTTGCGCACGCCGCGTGTCGGGCGCAAACTTCCCAAATTTCTCACGACAGATCAAATCGGACGTTTGCTCGAAGCCCCTCCTGCCAATACCTCAATGGGACTTCGTGATCGGGCTATACTGGAAACGATTTACTCAGCCGGTCTGCGGGCGGCTGAGCTCGTCGGGATGAATATTGAAGACTGGGACCCCGATTCGGGGATCATTCGCGTACGTGGAAAAGGGCGAAAAGAGCGAATTTGCCCGATTGGCTCGTTTGCAACCAAAGCGTTGTCACGCTGGCTTGAGATCCGCAAAGGTCTCCCCACCGCCCACTCTAAAGACTCTCAGGCCTTCTTTACCAGTCGTGTTAAAACACGCCTGACAACTCGATCGTTGCAGCGGATTCTTGATAAATATATCCTTCAGGCCGGTCTGGACAAACAACTCAGCCCTCACTCGCTGCGTCATAGTTTTGCAACGCATTTATTGGACGGCGGAGCCGATTTGAGAAGTGTGCAGGAAATGCTGGGACATAAAAGCCTGACGACAACGCAAATATATACGCACGTCAGCGCACAACGACTGCGCGACACTTATGAAGCCGCTCACCCGCACGCGCAAAAAAACCGCTCTCAATGACGAACTGCTCTTAATCGTCGTCGCGACCAGAGGACTTTGGGCCATTTTCTTTTCAATGCGCAACTCAATTGGTCGCCATGAAAAGCCCATGCGGTGTTAGCCATCACGAATTTTGCCTGTAGACCGACACCATAGCGGGATCGCAAAATATACGCCCGAACACCGCGAGTTCCACATTTTCTCCCCCTCCGACCTGCAGAATTGATACCGACAGGATAAGCGATTCAAGTTCTCTAACCGGTATGGCCGATTTGACAAGGTAGAGCAAGTGATTGCGATCAGCCTTGACATACCGTTGGTTTGGTCTGTGGAAACCAGACCAGAGAGCGATGTCGGAAGATCACCGCGCCGGGAATCGCGGAATCAAACTTTGCTTCTCAGGGGGGCAACCAGAGATGTCATGGGTGCCAACAACTGTAATACTCCGTTGAATGGCACTTCTCATGAAGAGGCAGTTCGATTTGAAATGTCTACCAACTCCAGGGCGGATCGTCTCTTTGACGCTCCTGCTTAGCCTGATGGGTTGCTTTGCTTCCAAACAGGAAGCCAGTCTGTCTCAAAACCAGACAGATCCCACCGCTCAATCGGCTGGGGAGGCTTCACTTGATCTTTCTGGCAGTAGCAACGACCAGCTTGTGTCCTATCTGAAGCAGCCGGGAGGCGCGACAAGCCCACAAAAAGAGACGATCGATCAGATCAATTACGCCAAACTCAAGCAGAGTCTTCCTCCACGTCCAGGGGCCAGTTACAACAGTGTTGCGTTCGACCAGTTTCTGGGAACCGACTATTCTCAACTCGATAAGAAACTCGTCGCACAACAGGAGAGTTCCAAACAAAACTCTTTCCCCCAATGGGCCGAATCAACCTCTGCACCAGATCCTGTTTCCACTCAACCAACGCCCGAGAATACTGTCGATCAAAGTATCGTAGCGACAGCACCAGCGACAAAACCTGTCGTCGAATTAGACGATCCATTTTTGGCTCACGTCGCGCAGTTAGAACAAACGCAACAGCAGCGGTCGACAGGAGCCACATCGATGCTCCCCGATTCAAAAATGGCCGCGGGTTCTGCACCAATGGCCGCTGAACAGATGGGTGTCGCCAGTATCCCATCGTCAGCCTCCCGACAAGCCGAGAAAATGCAAGTCGCCAAAGCCAATCCGTTTGAAGTCATGCCAACGTCTTACACAGGATGGACAAATCAGGATCGACCCACCGATCAACACTCTATCTCCAAAAAGCAAAATGACTCTGACCCGTGGGTACCACAAACAACTCTCAGTACGAACACGACTTCAACTTCCGACCCATTCCAGACAAAACTTCAACCGCAGACAGAATTGCCAACCAATATACAACTGACACGCATTCGCATTGAAATTCAGGAAGCCAAACTGCTCGCCAGTCAGGGAAACGAGCATAAATCGGCATGGCATCTTCAGTCGGCTCGAGATCTAGCCCGACAACTGCCTGCAGACCTCGCCAAGACGACTCAGGAAGAAATCAACCTGGCAGTCAAAGATGCACAGGAACGCTGTCGTCGTTACAACGCCTGCCTGATAGCTGATCATCGTCCGAAAACATCCTATGCTTCTGTTCCTGGTCAGCCGATCAAAACGGTCGCGTTGAATACGCAACCCGTCATCACACCGGCGTCACTGGTTCAGATTTCGCCGCGAACTTCTGTTATCGATTTGTCGCGGGAGTCCATCAACTCCAAAGCGATCAATCAACCCAACGATGAGATCGCTGAGTTTCAAGCTGCCATCGCCAGAGCCAATCAACCGATTTCATTAATGAACCATGTTCAAAGTGCTCCTGCTGTGGCGTCGTCACCACGCATGCCTGCAAACAAGAGTCTACCGTCGAACGCTGAGAAGAATTCGTTGGTTTCCAAATATGCGTCTGCCGGTTCAGCACCACAGACAACAGAGTCAGAAACAACTCGTACTCCGCTCTCTGTTCTCAATGAAAAATTGGCGATGCTCGAAACACCATCGAGTTCACCACTGACTTACGGATCGTTAAGCGTACCGGCGATCACTTTTCATGGAGCGACCGAAACAAATGCCAAGCCGAGGGGGCCCGCACAGAAGTCTCAGACAACCTCCGAGACTTCTGTCCCCCAGGCTTCGCCGGCTCCACCGATTTTTACGGACTCTGCCGTCGCTTCGAAAGACAGCCGGCTGCACATCCCCAACTGGCTCAGCTATGGCCTGATCCTGTCGGTGCTCGCGTTCCTGCTTCTAGCATTTCGCAAGATGTAACCACGGCAGAATCTTCCCGAGTCATCATGCTGTCAGACGGATTGTTGTCGGGGTTCTGACAAACCGAGCGCCATGAAGCCACTCACCGAAATCAAAACAGCCACCAGCAAAAAAACCGTCACGAATGACCAGTCGATCAGCCACCCCACCAATGGCGAAAAAACAAAAGTCACTCCCATCGCCAAAGACATGGCCGACAAATAACGCGTATGATTGACTCGAGGCGTCAGTTCGAGGGCATAGTTCATGAAAATCTTCATGATGACAGGATTCAGACCGAGCAGAAAATAGGTCGTCCAGTAGAACGTTTTTCCGATTTCACCGGGAAGTATCGTCATCCCGATTGACCAGATCGGAATCAAAGCTGACAGGAAGATCAAGCGACACAAAATCCGCTTATTGCCATGAACATCCGCGCTGCGACCGGCAACAGACGCGAAAAATCCGACTCCTGCATTTTGGGTGATCACCCAGATCATCAGGTCGTAGTTGTTGCTACCCAATTGGTCTCTGCCCACCCACTGATAATGAGGGAACAATAACAGTGAGGTCATCCAGAGCATCGCGACATAGGCTAAAGAGCGCAAGTGTCGATCAGCCTGAAAGGCACGCCAGACGTTACGAAACTTCTTACGGACGCTGAAGGCATCTGTTTTGGGAGGATGAGACGCCGTATTATCTTTTAGATCATGTGGTTCGCGGATGATCAAGAGAATTAACGCCGCAATTAAAAAACCGATCCCTGATGCTGCAAAAATATAAACATAGCCACCAGCTTTGGGCATCGCGATCCAGTCAGGTAACAACCACCAGGCCAGCAGTACGGATAGTGCCGAACCGACCAACCCCGATTCTCTCAATAAACGTCCCCGGATGGTGGGCCTGAGGAGCTTTCCTTGAACCGTGTTGAAAGCCAGAATGTTGAGTCCTGTTGCGACAAAAAACAGGCCATACAACACCAGAAACAAAATCGGAAACCATAGTGGCGGTTTCACGGAAAAAATGGCCCAC
>JBGSVC010000343.1:0-8587 GCA_041753175.1 Planctomycetaceae bacterium | reverse complement strand
GAGACGTCAACGGTATTCCCATCCAGAACTCTGGCCAGAAAATTCTAATTGGAATCTCGAACAAGAGCGCCCTGGCAGCTAGAACCAGCACCTGCGGTACACCCGTAGCAATACATTCCCGTCACAATACTCCGACTCTGGAGCGCCGCTGCGTCGAAGTCCCGAATATGGCGGGCCGAAGGTACGCTGATCGGCAAATCGAGCATCTGATTAAAGTCGCAGTCATAGAGGTAGCCGCGCCAGTCCACAGACAATGTGGAGCGACACATGAGATGATCTACAGAGGCGGGATTGAAGGCCCTATGGAGACGTTCGAGATACTCCTCATAGCGGCCGCTTTGCAGCAAGTCTTCTAGAAAGCGACTGATCGGCATGTTGGTGATCGTATACAGACGATTGAACGAGATGCCGAATCGTGACTGCAACTGCTCCCGATAATCGCGTTCCAGCTTCGGCTGATCCGGCGGCAGGCTTGGACCGACTGGGTTGTAGACCAGCGATAAGATGAGTTCAGACGGCTCACTTCCGTAACCTCGCTCATTGAGCAGTTGCAGGGCTCGAATGGATTTTTCGAAGACGCCATTACCCCTCTGCGCGTCGCAGTTCTCCTCTAGGTAACACGGCAATGACGCGACGACCTCAACTTCGTGGTGGGCCAGAAAATCGGGCAGATGCGTAAAACCGTTAGCGAGCAGGATGGTCAGATTGCAGCGATCAACAACGTGGACGCCTCGCCCGCGGACTTCCGACACGAACCACTCGAACTGTGGATTCATCTCCGGTGCACCACCGGTCAGATCGACCCGATTGATGTGGTGGCTATCGATCGCACGTAGGCACTCTTGTAGTGTTTCCTGCGTCATGATCTCGCGGCGATCAGGCCCAGCATCGACATGACAATGTCGACACACCTGGTTGCACATCTTTCCGAGGTTGATCTGTAGAGTCTCAATCGATACCGACGTGAGCCCCTCATATCCGTGCGTAGCAAGCGTTGCCTCAAACGCAGGAACTTGAGAGTGCAATGAATCATTCAAGATCGTCAATTGATAAACCGGATCAGCCAATTGACTGCCGCGACGTTTCAAGCTCATAGATGACATAGAATACTTTCAATTGGACACGAGGGGCCTGACAAGAGACTGATTCAGGGAATCAGGAGCATGGTTCTTTTTCGTTGCAACACGATTCCTCAACTTCATTTCGCAGTTGGTAATCTTGCCCCTTCGTCTCACGTGGATCGCGCAATGCCGATCGACGACAATTGAACTCCTGTGCGTCATGCACCGGGATCTCCTGCCACGGCGGAACCGGTGCGAATGCTTCCTGGTAGGGCGTTCGCTGCAACAGGTGGAATGTCTTGTCGCAGACTGCGACCCGTTTCCCGCGTACAAACCGATGACCATCGTCATCCTCAACGGAGCGAAACGGACCGCGATAGATCAACGCTTGATTTCGCTCAAGACATGGCCCCTGCTTTCCCTTATAAGCAAGGATCGTCACCGATCGGAATTCCAAACCGTTGATAATCTGCCAGGGCTCCTCGGAGTGTTTGGCAAGTTGAATTCCATGAAAACCTGTTTCCTCGAACGCCTTGAGGAACAGATCTTCGCGAAATGCACCCGAAAGGCAGCCCGACCAGAGTTCGCCATCTTGCTGCATCTCTTCGGGAACATCCTCATCGCAGACAATATCGCTGATCGCGGCACGTCCGCCGACCTTCAGCACACGGAAGACTTCCTGGAATAACTGACGCCGGTCTTGTTGACGCACCAGATTCAACACACAGTTGGAAACAACACAATCGACGCTCTCCTCAGGGATCATCGGGGATTCTGATCGTAGACGATCCTCCAACTGTCGCAGCTTGAGCCAGTCGGCTGCACGCGTGATAGGTTGTGCTGCCAGTTCCTGATCGAGTTGTTCGAGATCCAGTCGCAGATCCTGAATCATACCAAAACGAAATTCGACATTGTTAAATCCCAGCCGCGCAGCAACCGTCTGCTGGTGCTTCATCGCCAGACTTCTCATCTCCTGATTACAGTCCACGCCGATGACACGACCGGATGCGCCCACCAGTTGAGCAGCCATGTAGCACAGCTTCCCACCTCCAGAGCCCAAATCGAGCACGCAGTCACCGGGCCGTACGTAAGGACTCGGATCTCCGCAGCCGTAGTCGCGTTCCAGGATCTCAATCGGAATTACCTCCAACAGCCTCGGGTCGTATTGCACCGGACAACATAATGCTTCTTCCCTCTGGTTGGCTGCACTGCGATAACGTTCGTAGACGGACTCTTCGACGGAACTGGCTGGTGAAACTTGGCGAATCATAAGGGCCTATCCCTGAAACAAGCTGTGAATACTTAGTCGCGACCAGGCATGGCCGCTTCCAGATCGAGAGTCATACGTTAAACCCAAACCATCAACCGTGAACTGCATCACATATGTCCCTAATTGACAGAAAAACGATTGGTCGCAGGCTTATTCGATTAATAATCGAACCGCAATCAGCCATTGCTATGGGCCACTCCCTTTCGTCACCCGCCAATAATAGCCGATGGTAGCCAGAATTTTATAGCCGGCACGAATCGTCCCAGAAATCGTGCCGCTGATTTTGCTAATTCCGACCCGTCGGCGGTAGTTAACCGGAATTTCTCTCGTTCGCAACTTGAACAGTACCGCTTTGATTTGCATCTCGACAGTCCATCCGAAAGAGCGATCCTGCATATCAAGTGATCGCAGAGACGTCCAGCGAATTGCTCGAAATGGCCCAAGATCGGTGTAGCTGGCTCCCCACAGTAACCAGATCAGCCAACACGCGAGTCGATTACCAAAGCGGCTCTGAAACGGCATCGCACCTCGTTCTCTGCGGCCCATCAGACGCGAGCCCAGTACAAAGTCGAAATTGCCAGCCAGTATTGGCTCCACCAGCAGAGGTAACTGCTCTGGATGATCGCTGAAATCTCCATCCAGAAACACCACTACCTCAGGAGACTTGGTGTTCTTGCATTCAATCTGAGCCAGTCCTCTTAAGCATGCCGATCCGTAGCCACGCCTAGGTTCTCGCACAACTTCGGCTCCCATTGACTCAGCCACTAGAACTGACCCATCTGTTGAGCCATTGTCAACGACGATAATCCTTCCAACCGGTGGCAAAGCCTCCAACACAAGTGGAAGCGAACGTTCCTCATTCAGCACAGGGATGATGACAAGCACGTTTGAAAAAACCAAATCCATTCAGATCGACTCCACTTCTACGAGATGTCGCCGATCTTAGACTTTTTTCGAATGCTGTATGTGAATTGGATCACTTGGAAGCGACCGAATAAGAACTCCAGTCAAGATGCCCTGATACTGATAATACGTGGTCCCTCCGCCATCTCGTTTCACGAGTGACGGGACCTTTAAAACCGCATCCGATCTAAATCGCTTTGCAACAGCTGGGATGGAGATGCCAAAGTTGACACCACAAAAATTGTTAAATTTTGAAGAGTCGTGCTCATCGCCGATGCCAATTGCGTCTTGCTTACCACAGAGAGGTTATCTAAGTGGCAGAGTATAGGTTGCGATGGCTATCATCATCGGCTTTTGATGTTCCAAGAGCTCAGGCCAAATACTGACGAGATGCTCCAGCTGCGGAGCTTCCCGTGCCAATCCGTGAGAAATAAGCCAACCAGATGCTGAGTATCTACTGACCATCCAAAAGGCTTTTTCTGTAAACCCTTACGGTTTTGAAGACTGCAATATTCCCCACGAGGTTCGAATCCCCCCTTCGCCAAATTGAACTTTCCGTTTCTTTTTTTGGGGGAGGTCACTAGATGAACTCGCGACAATACGAAGGCGATTTCTGTCCGAAAACTGTCCGAAAATCCTTAGCATTCATTCATAAAAGTCTGTAAAATCTGGAATTGTGGCGACGGAAGGATGCTCGCACGACTTCTTGCAACACTATGCCACCCAAGGGATTCCGATCGCAGTCCTACAACCGATTGGTTCAAAGAAGTTTGGCCTTCGGAACCGAGGGTTATAGGTTCGAATCCTATCGAGTGCACTTTCGGTGGTCAGATGACAGGCGATTCTCTTTGTAGCTGAAGTTCATTGAGTTGGAAGCCTCGTCGTGGGATGATTTGATGAGTTGAGTGGCCGGAAATGTTGTCGATAGGGATGCTCTATCGAAGCTGAGATTTGTGCATTAGGAAAATTCTCAGGCAGGGATTGTAAGCGGCTTTAGCTGCTGGCTGAATTTGTGAACTGCCAGTTCATGTTTCATCAGTGATACGATGTTTCATCTGTCATGCTTTGTATTCTCTCATAGATGACCATGAGACGGGTTAATTATGAGAGGATGCTTGAAATTCGAGCAACAAAGTGACGGGGAATGGAAATTGCATCTTTCAGTGAAAGTACAAGCTCTTCACAGAAAGGAAGCTTATGAAAATTGCTCTTGTCGCCCCGTTGATCGAAAGTGTCCCGCCAACAACTTATGGAGGAACAGAGCGGATAGTCCACTATCTGGCTGAAGCATTGCTGGACATGGGACATGATGTGACGCTCTTTGCTGCGGGAGATTCACAGACGAGGGCACGACTCGTATCTGTGGTTGCTGAATCGTTACGACTATCAAAAGTTCCACGCGATAGTGTCATCTTTCACATCCTTCAAACCATGGAAGTCGTCAGGCTCTCGGACGAGTTTGACATGATCCATTTTCATATGGACTACCTCCATTTCCCGCTCCTGCGTCAGCATCGTCTTCCGCATGTCACGACACTTCATGGCCGGCTTGATTCTCCTGATCTGGGAGCTATGTTCGAAGAATTTTCCGAGATGCCTATTGTCTCGATATCGGACTCACAGAGATTACCGCTTCCGCGAGCTAATTATCTAGGGACGGTCTACAATGGCGTCCCGGAATCGACCTACACCTTTCGAGAGCGCCCAGGAGAGTATCTGGCGTTTCTCGGTCGCATTTCCCCAGAGAAAGGCCCCGAAAAAGCCATTGAAATGGCAATTAAAGCGAATCTTCCGTTGAAAATGGCCGCGAAAGTCGACAAGGTCGATATTGACTATTTCGAGACGAAGATCAAGCCATGGTTATCACATCCGCTGATCGAATATATCGGCGAAGTCAATGAGGAACAAAAGAATGAATTTCTCGGCCATGCGAAAGCACTTCTATTTCCGATCGACTGGCCGGAGCCTTTCGGACTTGTCATGATTGAAGCGATGGCCTGCGGTACTCCGGTCATCGCGTTTGAACGGGGGTCCGTTCGTGAAGTCATGAAGGACGGAGTCAGCGGGCAGATTGTCAAAACGGTCGATGAAGGAGTCGCGTTCATTCATCAGATCGATCAGTTTGATCGCAAACGATGCAGGCAGTATTTTGAAGATCGATTTACTTCCAGAAAAATGGCTGAAGGCTATATGTCATTGTATGAAAGCCAGATTCTCGGAGCAGGATCTTCTCCTCGGATCATCGAAGAACGAACACTGTTAAAGACGGGAGCTTTGCGATCTAGTTCTAAAGAGATCAATCACCCCTCGTATTGATTGAATGATCGAGGACTGCCCTGGCCCCTAAATCAACGGCGGGTAACGATAAATATCATTAAATTAATACGCCTTGTTTCAAGCATTTGTTTTGAGTTGTGACAATCGCTCTTGTCAGATAAGGAGCATGCATATCGCCATTCAACGAGCGGTCTTCTGAAGACCTGTTTTGAGAAAACACCGTTGCAAATGTCGCGACGCAACTCATCAACACTAGAGGGATGAATTTGACATGGATGACGTCATCTTAGTAGACGATCGGTGGTACTTTTCTGCAACGTCATCTCGGAATGATCTGCGGACTCAAGTTCTTAAACATGGTGATGCGTTTGTCGTCTTGAATCGTCTGGGCGAAATGAGCCGAGCAGGCTTAGGTGAGCAGGGGTTGTATTCGAAAGGGACAAGGCATCTGTCGCAGTGGGAGGTCTTGGTCGATGATCGTCGTCCCATGCTGTTGAATTCAGCCATGAATGAGGACAATTCTGAGCTTGTCATTGAGATGATGAATTCCGATGTCCATCATAACAATCAGCATGTGCTCACTAAGGGGACTTTGCATATTTCCCGTGCGATTCTGCTGGTTCAGGATGTGCTTCACGAACAGCTCACATTGACAAACTACGCACGTCACGAAATGAATCTGACGATCGAATATCAATTTGATGCAGATTTCTTCGATGTGTTTGAAGTACGAGGCGCCCACCGTGAGCAGCGCGGGCAAAAATCTGAGGCAAGCCTGGGGGCTCAGAGTGTGGTTTTGGAGTATGTGGGGTTAGACAAAGTCCGTCGACGCACGGAATTGCAGTTCGACTACAGACTGGAGAAAGTCGCAGGCGATCATGTGACTACGAACGTCAGGCTTCAGCCTGGTGAAGAAAAGAAACTCAATGCCACGGTCAGTTGCTCGGCCGGGAAATCCGTCAGCATCGTTTCTACCTATGAGGCTGCTTCCGCTCAAATCAATCGAGATATTCAACTCTGTCGGAATCATCAATTACAAATTGTAACGTCGAACGAATTATTCAACGACTGGATTAATCGTTCGATGGCGGACCTTTCGATGCTGACAACCAACACTACCTATGGAAGCTATCCGTATGCTGGTGTCCCCTGGTTTTCTACTCCTTTTGGTCGAGACGGGCTCATCACGGCCCTTCAAACACTGTGGATGAATCCGGGGTTGTCGAAAGGAGTACTTAGTTTTTTGGGAGCCACGCAGGCCAGTGAATCGACTGAGTTTTCTGAATCCGAGCCTGGCAAGATTCTCCATGAAATGCGTGATGGCGAGATGGCGACACTTGGAGAGATCCCCTTCAAGAAATATTATGGAACAATAGATGCCACTCCCTTGTATGTGATCCTGGCAGGTTTGTATTACAAGCGAACAGGCGACCGGAAGTTTATTGAATACATATGGGGAAATATCAAGCGAGCTGTGAAATGGATTGATGAATGGGGAGATGTCGATGGCGATCGTTTTATCGAATATGCACGAAGAAACTCGCGTGGATTAGTGCAACAAGGCTGGAAGGACTCCGACGATTCTATCTTCCATGCCAACGGAAATGACGCTCCAGGACCTATCGCGTTGTGTGAAGTTCAAGGATATGCCTATCAAGCCAAACTGGAAGCGGCAAACCTCGCGGATCTGATGGGAGAAACAGGCTGGTCGGAGGAACTACGCCAACAAGCCCAGCAGCTCAAAAGAAAATTCAACGACATGTTCTGGCTCAGTTCCATCGAAACATTTGCCATTGCGCTCGATGGGGAAAAACGCCCCTGTGCTGTCAGGAGTTCGAATGTTGGCCATTGCTTATGGACCGGCATCATTGAAACCTGTTATGCCAGGCAGGTGGCTGCCAATCTGCTTGACGACGCGTCTTTTAACGGTTGGGGAGTTAGGACGATCTCAGAAGGAGAAGCCCGGTATAATCCGATGTCTTACCATAACGGCTCAGTCTGGCCACACGACTCTGCCATCGCTGCGATTGGTCTTGCCCGTTATGGTTTTCGCGAGGAAGCTCTCAAATTAGTCAGCGGGTTATTTGAATCGTCCATTCATTTTGATATCGCGCGATTGCCAGAGTTGTTTTGTGGTTTTAGACGGCTGCCCGGGCATGGTCCGACGCTCTATCCTGTCGCTTGTTAGCCGCAGGCGTGGGCTGCCGGGTCCGTCTTTATTCTGTTGGAAGCCTGCCTGGGACTTTCGTTTACCCCCGCGGATTCGAAAACACTCAAATCTCAGATCCGATTTGACCACCCCATGCTGCCTGATGCCTTAAGCTGGATTGAAATTCGCAATTTCCGTATGGGCGAAGCAGTGGTCGATCTCGTCATGCGAAGACACCCCAGAGATGTCGGGATTAATGTTGAGCGCAAAGAAGGCGATGTCGAGATTATCGTGATGGCGTAGGAACTTTAAATGCAAGCCCAGAGAGGGTTCATAAGTCGTTGAGCCAAGGAGACGCACTTGAAGCAGGCTGGAACAATTCGGCTGCAGACATATTGTCAGGATTAGGCGCTAAAAGTGTCATCGAAATCACATCCATCGATGCCGGTAAAGTCGATCGATGATTGCAGGTAGTCGGGGAGATCGTGAGGGGACAGTTGGGTGTGTCATGAGTTGGTGTTTTATTGTGCTGTGGCGATGATTTGATCGAGGGTTTGGGGTAGGGCAGTGCGATACATGATCAAACCACAGCAATAGGAGCATGCTACGCAACCTACAACAACCACAGAATTAATACAAATGCGCTGGTGTATGCGGCCGCAATTGCTGTGAATATATAGCCTCCTTCGAGCATTAAAAACATCGGTACGACGAAAATTAAGGCGAGAGTTAACACAACAGTGCTTACCAATACCCAGTTGCCTATTAAACGACGGTATATGGAAGTAGCTACTACAGTTTCAGGGCTGCCAGAGATTATGTCAGAATAATCGATCACAGATGGTAAAGAGTCATCGACTTTATAAAAATTCAATGCAATATATAATATATCTTCAATATGCCTATGGGTATCCCCAACGAAGAGGA
>JBGSVC010000342.1:0-5673 GCA_041753175.1 Planctomycetaceae bacterium | reverse complement strand
CAAACCGACCGGTGATGTACTCTTCGGTTTGTTTTTGCTTGGGTTTGGTAAAGATCTCTTGAGTTTTGCCGACTTCAATCAGTTTACCCTGAAAAAAGAATCCTGTGAAATCACTGACACGCGCGGCCTGCTGCATGTTGTGAGTGACGATAACAATGGTGTAATTCTTTTTAAGCTCAAAAATCAGATCTTCAATTCGAGACGTGGACGCCGGATCAAGAGCTGAGGCTGGTTCATCCATGAGGATGACTTCCGGACTGGTTGCCAACGTCCGCGCGATACACAAACGCTGTTGCTGCCCGCCCGAGAGGGCGAGTGCCGATTTATGAAGTCGGTCTTTGACTTCCTCCCACAAAGCAGCTTGATGCAGGCTTTTTTCAACCAGTTCGTCTAACTCGCGACGATTCTTCAGACCTGCCAGTCGTGGGCCAAACGCGATGTTATCGTAGATCGATTTTGGAAACGGATTGGATTTCTGAAAGACCATCCCGACGCGTTTGCGTAGCGCCACAACATCGATTGAAGGGGCAAAAATATCGATGGCATCGAGAAATATTTCACCCGTGTGTGCCGTCCCCTCAACGATGTCGTTCATGCGATTCAGGGTTCTCAGGAATGTGCTCTTGCCACAGCCCGAGGGGCCAATTAATGCCATAACCGATTGCGGCCGAATCTTCATGCTGACATCAAACAACACCTGGACATTGCGGTCGTAAAAAAAATCCAGATGCTTAATCTCGATTTTCGGTGTTGCGGGAATCGCTGCATCCGAACCTGTCTCTTCCGATCCACCGGGATGGGTGGGGCGATTCTTAACTAACTCTGCGAAGGTGTTGATTTCCATAATGTGCTCTTACCCGTCTCCACTTACCATTTGAGTTTTTTCTGGAAGTGATAGCGAATATAAATCGCGATTCCATTCATAATCATCAAGACGACAAGCAGCACAACAATTGCTGCAGCAGCTTCGTTTCGAAAAGATGATTTTGCCTGCAACGCGGCGTAGTTATAAATTTGCAATGGCAATGAGGTAAATCCGCTGGAAGGAACTTTCGCCAGCTTGGAGGGTTCTGTAAAGATCTGACCGACGTTTTCGATATTACCGGGAGTCTGAGAGATGTAGATCGCTGCCCCCACGACAATCAGAGGAGCGGATTCACCTATGGCCCGTGAGAGCGCCAGGATCACTCCCGTCATGATTCCAGGAATAGACGCAGGCAAAACCTGATACCAAATTGTCTGCCATTTGGTTGCACCTAAAGCCAGACTGGCATGTCGCACCGACTGGGGAACCGAACGCAGCGCCTCCTGTGAAGCAATGATTATGATGGGCAAAATCAGGATCGCCATGGTCAGCGACGCAGATAGAATGCCTGTCCCGATCCCCAGATATCTGACGAAGATGGTCAGTCCCAATATCCCATAGACAATAGAAGGCACACCCGCCAGATTGGAAATATTCAACTGGATGACACGAGTCAGAAATCCCTTGCGGGCATATTCTTCCAGATAAACAGCGGCGGCAATACCAATTGGAATGGCAAACGACGACGTCAGCAGCATCAGCCAGAAGCAGCCCCACAGGCCTGCAAAAATACCTGTTCGCTTCGGGTCTGAGGAATCGAAACTGGTCAGGAACGCCCAGTCCAATGACCCCTGTGCCCGAATGACAACTCCGGTCAACATCACGACCAGTGTCACTACACCCACCCAGGTCGATAGATTGCAGATGATATGAAACAGATAACTGATAATGTGGCGACGTCTTAATCGTCCAGCAGAATCGTTCGTGAGTGCGCGTTCCTCAGGCATCAGTTGTAGACCTCTCGGAATCGACTCAACACGTATTGAGAAATGATATTGAGCACAAATGTCATGATAAACAACATCAAGCCGACAGCATAGATACTTTGATATTCAACACTGCCGCGAGTTGCGTCGCTTTTTGACGCTTCGACGATGTAAGCTGTCATGGTCTCCATCCCTTCAAAGGGATTGGCCGAAAGTTTTGGAATCACACCGGCTGCAATTGTCACCGCCATCGTCTCTCCCAGCGCACGCGATATCGCGAGCAAAAAAGAGGCAAGGATCCCTGATAAAGCGGCAGGCACAACGATCTTACTGGAGACATCAAATCGCGTCGCTCCCAGTGCCAGGCCTGCCTCACGGAGTCCTTTGGGAACAGCCCGCAAGACATCCTCACTCAATGACGAGACCATCGGAATGATCATCAACCCGACGACAATCCCGGCGCTGGCTGCATTGAAGACGCCGACGTTGATCCCGATCATTTCGCCGAGAGGTTTCAGAACATAAGGCGTTACGAAGACCAATGCCAGGTAGCCATAAACCACCGTCGGAATGCCGGCGAGGATTTCGAGCATCGGTTTCAAGATCCCGCGTAAGCGTGGAGAAGAATATTCACTGAGATAAACAGCACTGGCCAATCCCAAAGGGAGGCTGATGACTGCTGAAATGCCTGTGATCATGAGTGTTGCAGAGAGAAGGGGAAGAATCCCAATATTGCCAGCGCCATACTGAGGTGCCCATTTGGTTCCAGTCAGAAAATCCCACACATTCTGCTGCTGAAAAAAAGCAGGACTGTCTTTGGTCCCCAGTACCGATTCTTTGAGCAAGATATAGATGATGGAAAACGTCACAATGACAGAAATGAAAGCGCACAAAAAGAGGAGAACAAATATGGCCTGTTCTTTAAGTCGTTGAAACGAGAACGACTTGTTGAGCGACTGATTGTTAGTGGTCGTCATGATGCGCCAGGTTCAGGCTGAGAACTTCAAATTGAAAAGAACCGCTGATCACGAACATCTGCCCGTGATCAGCACTCAAGAAAAATTCTATTCGCTGACTACTATTCTTTATCATTCTTGATGGCGACTGCTTTTAGAGAATCAGTGTTCTCTTTGTAGTAGGCAAATCCAAAGAAACCCAAAGCATATTTATCGCCAGCAACGCCTTGAACGAGAGTGTTGTCGTTGACTGCTGGAGTGTAGTCGTCGCGACTTTTGGGACTGCCGCTGGGGACTTTGCCGATGACTTCTTCGGTGAAGTAATCATAGGTTCCCGATTTTGTATCTGGTCCGTACAGGCCAATGGGCTGGTCAGGCCATGCAGGGTTGAGTTCGTTCCACTTTTTGATCGTGCTGCCTGGGTCCCAGAGCTTCTTGAGATCGCTGATGGTCATGCAATGACACCAGTCGTTTTCTTTGTTAACGACTACAGAGATGCCATCAATCGCAACTTTGAGTTCGATAAAGTCGACACCCGCCGATTGAGCTTTTTCTTTTTCACTGTCTTTAATGGGACGAGAAGCGTCGCTGATATCGATCTCGCCTCGCGCAAACTTATCGAATCCGCCACCAGTCCCCGAGAGTCCGACCTCACAGACAATGTTTTTGGTGTTCTTCATGTCTTCAGCCATTCGCATCGAAATTGGAAACACGGTGCTGGATCCGTCAATCTTGACAACCGATTCGTCAGCGGTGCCCTCGGCAGCGATTTCATCCAAGGCTGATTTCAGGGTTTGACGTGCTGTTTTTAAATCAGCTTCGGGAAGCTGAACATAACCGACATCGGGCACGACTGCCTGTCCTTCGTTCATGTAGTATTCGAGATAGGTTCGAACATTGGGTTTAGCCAGCGATTTTTTGTTGACGTAGATAAACAGCGGGCGAGCCAGCGGCTTATATGCACCGGACAGAATCGTTTCGGTTGTCGGAAGAATACAACCTTCTTCCAACTCCACCATTGATTCTGTGGACCCTGATTCTGAAAGACCACCACTTCCCGTGGTTGATTCTGTGTTCGAAGGACATCCAGCCAGCAGTAACAGGCACAGGCTCATGAGGGAGGGGAGCAGCAATTTCATGGTCTAACCTTCAATGAAGTCATGCGAAATCCAAGTCGAGGAAAGAATCCGTAAATTCATTCCTCACAACGCCTAACACTTTAGAGGATGTTGTCGTAAAGATCTTTTGTTAACTGTTAAGAATTGATGAAACACTCGGAATTGAGCCTGATTTTAGAGCATTCGACAAAACTGGCAAACTCATCTCATGTTGCAATAAGCCCTGTCTATTCGCCTCACTTCCCATATCAATGAACAAACCTGCCTTCTCCTATGTGATGTCGACGGGATCTGCGAACGGAATCCGTACGATAAACTTGGTCCCTCGGTTCAATTCGCTTTCCACACTCACGGACCCATCAAACATCTGAGCCAGGTGTTTGACAATGGATAATCCCAGGCCTGTTCCCCCCAGATCTCGCGATCTAGCGGCATCGACACGATAAAACCGTTCGAAAATACGTTGCTGATGCTCACGCGAAATTCCAATTCCAGTATCTTTGACCTCCAGAATCAGCATATGCCGGTCATTTTTCCAACTCACCGTGACGGTGCCTCCCTCGGGAGTGTAGTTCAACGCGTTGACCAGGAGGTTGTCAAGAATTGTTCTAAGTCCTTCAGCGTCTCCAAAAACGATGGGACGTCGTGTACCTGGCTGAACAACCAATGAGATCTTCTTCTGCTCTGCCTTGTCCTGATGTGTCTTTAAAGAGTCTTCAATGACATGCGTTAAATCAACGGCTGTAAACGAGTAGGCGTTGTTCTCGGATTCAATTCTGGCCAGTCTGAGCATATCCAGGATCAGTGAATGCAATCGATCGGAATGTTCAAGAATCCGCTGCAAGAATTTCCGGCCATACTCGGGATCTTCCATTGCGCCATCGAGAAGTGTTTCTGCGCTCCCTTGAATGGCAGCAAGAGGCGTTTTGAGTTCATGGGAGACATTGGCGACAAACTCCCGACGAATATTTTCCAAACGACGGATTTCAGTGATGTCATGCAAGACAATCACCGCACCAGGACATGGTTCGCCCGGCAATCGGGTGGCAATAATGTTGACGATACTGTTGGAACGGGGAATTTCCAATTCTGTCCGAACTTTATCGCGACCGTTGAGCACCTGATGCACGATTCTCTCGAAATTGGAGATCCTTACGGCTTCCCACAACCGCTTGCCGATGATTCGATTGTTCTCAAATTCCAGTAAATCCTGCGCTGCATGATTGGCAAACTGGATTCGTTCGTGTTGGTCGATGGCGATGACACCTTCGATCATGCCTCCCAGAACTGTCGCCAGTCGATCTCGATTCTCCTGCAACTGGCTGCCTTGTCGTTGCAACTCTGCAACGCGGATTGTCAATTCGTGACTCATTGTATTAAATGCTTCAGCAAGAATACCCAACTCATCACGACTCCTGACTGGCACTTCCTGTTGCAATTCGCCGGCAGCCATCGCGTGGGCGGCTTGAGTCAACTGCTCCAGCGGACGAATAATTCGTCGTACCAGGAAGTAGGTCACTGCTAAGATTGCCATGATCACCAGACCCGCTAACAGCCAGGAGAGCGTCAACATCGACCGCACACCTTCGATAGCCGTCTGGCGAGAGGATGACAACAAGGCAAACCCCAAGAGTTCAGACTTGTCTCCATCAATACGCATCACACAAACATTAGTCGGCAACCCCTGATCATCGGTTGGGTGATAAGTGACTCCCATCCGATTGAGTCTGGCTTTGAGTGTCTCGGGACGAGATTTTAATTCCGCTTGCACGCTGCCAGTCAGGAGATCCCGTGAATCAAATGTCACC
>JBGSVC010000341.1:0-2298 GCA_041753175.1 Planctomycetaceae bacterium | reverse complement strand
GCGAAAAAACTTGAATACTTGATTCTCATTACGCATAATAGATGTGTTAATAGTTCAACGCTGCAACGCCTTCCGTAATCCCGAACGTCTTTGCCTTTAAGACTTGCCACGGGATATGACTTCCCGCCTGAAAATCACCTGTGCCCCTCTCCTCCCCGCGTATGATACTTTAGCGAGTGCTCGCTAAATTTATTGTCAGATTCCATGGCTTAGACGACTATGAATACAAACACTCTCATGACACGACTTACTTATTGCCTGGCAATTGTGTGCCTTTTTACCCAAGGCCGATTTAGTTCTGCAGTCGCCAGCGAGCCACTTGAATCTCCGGTAGACCACTCCAGGCCCATCGACTTTGGTCGAGACATCCGGCCGATTCTGGCTTCGGCCTGTTATCACTGTCACGGACCTGATAAAGACGAATCAGGTCTGAATTTTACCGACTCAAAGACGGCATTCACCGAACTTGATTCTGGATCGACTGCAATCGTCGCCGAGCATCCTGAAGAAAGTGAACTCTTTGCCAGGATTACTACTGATGATGAATCTGTTCGCATGCCTCCTGAAGGCAAACCTCTGAGCGCCGAGCAGATCTCCCTGATTCGCGCCTGGATCAAGCAAGGGGCAGTCTGGGAGTCTCACTGGGCTTTTGTTCCACCCAGGAAACAAGAAGTTCCTCAGGTCAAGCAGACAAGTTGGGTCAAGACTCCCATTGACGCCTTCATCCTCAAACAACTCGAAGACAGAAATCTAACTCCCAACCCTGCCGTTTCGAAAGCCGCGTTAATTCGCCGTATTTATTACGACATGATTGGCCTTCCTCCGACGCCCCAGGAAGTCAGCGATTTTGTCAATGATTCTGATCCATTAGCCTATGAGCAACTGGTGGATCGATTGCTCGCACATCCCAGTTATGGAGAGAAATGGGGACGACATTGGCTCGACGTTGTGCGTTATGCAGAAACAAACAGCTTCGAACGAGATAATCCCAAGCCGAATGCCTGGAAATATCGGGATTACGTGATCCGCTCTCTCAACGACGACAAACCTTATGATCAATTCATCAAAGAGCAGCTTGCTGGGGATGAATTTGAAAAGCCCAATGATGAGTCATTGATTGCCACCGGTTTTTACCGCCTGGGAGTTTGGGACGACGAACCCGCAGACGCCAAGCAGGCTTATTACGACGAAATGGATGATATCGTCAGCACGACATCGCAAGTCTTTTTAGGGCTGACGGTTAATTGTGCACGTTGTCATGACCATAAAATCGATCCGATACCCCAGTCAGACTATTACCAGATGGTGGCCTTTTTCAGAGATGTCAAAACCTTCGGGACTCGAGGCGATCAGACCTCCAACAACCAGATTGATATCTCATCTCCTGAAATCGCCCTGCTGCATGTCGAACATGATAAGCAACTCCAGCATCTTCAAGACCAATATGTCGGCATGGAGCAAACCGCGATTGAAAAAATGCCCGGCGAATTGCAACGCAAAACAGAAACTCATGATCGCAAGCAGGTGCTGCGCGAACACCTGAAATCCTATATGTCTGAAACTGAATGGGAGTCTTACTCACGTCTCAAGGCCGACTACAAGCGACTGGAAAAAAAGGAAATTCCTGCACGCGTTCAGGCGTTGGGATTGGCCAACTGTCACACGCATCCACCTGAAACCACGATCATGAAACGCGGAAACCCTCACGTTCCCGGCGAAAACGTGGAACCGGGATATCCGGATATTTTCAACCTTGAAGACCCGACAATTCCAGAACCCCAGGCAGACGCCTCGACGGCAGGTCGTCGGAAAGTTTTGGCAGACTGGATTGCTTCCCCTGACAATATGCTGACCTCACGCGTGATGGTGAACCGTATCTGGCAGCATCATTTTGGACGCGGGATCGTCCGCAGTTCCAACAATTTTGGTTTACTGGGAACACCGCCGACTCATCCGGAACTGCTGGACTGGCTGGCCGAAGAGTTTGTCAGCAGCGGATGGAAACTCAAAGCATTTCATCGCATGATCCTGTTATCGAATACCTACCAACTCTCGTCAGGTTTTAACGAACTCAACTATGCCATCGACCCGCAAAACGACTCATTCTGGCGATTCGATATGCGTCGCCTGACCGGAGAAGAGATTCGGGATTCGATGCTCAGCGTGGCAGGCGTTCTCAATTCGCAGATGTTTGGACCGAGCATCTACCCAAAGATTTCCGAGGAAGTCATGGCCGGTCAATCACGTCCCGGTCATGGCTGGGAAACATCAGAACCCCATCAGCAAAATCGGCGTAGT
>JBGSVC010000340.1:0-5582 GCA_041753175.1 Planctomycetaceae bacterium | reverse complement strand
AGGCCATTGAAAACAAAGTCCATATGCACGATCTGCATGCCACGATTTTACATCAATTGGGAATCGACCACGAGCGCCTGACATATCGCTATTCCGGGCGTGATTTTCGCCTGACAGACGTGCATGGCCGCGTTGTGCAGGAAGTGCTGGCTTGAATTGAACCTGCTGGCTGGTGAGAAACATGGGACGCCCGAAATTTACGTCTGACTTGCACCGCCAATAACGTTACGGTGAGTCTGCCAGGGAGTTGTGCAAGGGCAAAACGCTCCCAGCTTGTGGAGTTTGGCCCGGAAGGGGTGTGGGGTTGCTTGCGACAAACAACGCCGGAAGAGGCGTTTCGAAGCGGTATTTTTCCACATCCTGATCGATAATTCTGATGTTTTTATAATGAACTAAAACTTTCTCCCGCTCAAGGGCACCATTCCAGGAATGAATTTTGATGGCTATATAACCGTCGTTGTATTTCTCGTGTACGAGATGGACACAAGGGACATCGTTCACCCAGGTCCGGATGTTGTTGCCGATGGCCTGGATGCGAATGCGGTTCCAGGCGTTCATTTTGAAAGACTGCCGGGCAGCGGTGCGTTGTGCCTTCAGTTCAAGTTGCGTGTCATTGTCAGGGTCTGCAAGGTTATGAAGCCAAAACCAGTTTTTTCCATAATCGTCAAACACGCCTCCCGTCCAACTCCGTTGGGTCGGATCAATTTTAAGTTGATAGCCGTTGAGGCAGACAAAAGAATCGGCGTCGGCATCGATGCAGCGGAACAAAAAAGCGGTGTGGAAGTCGCCTTCGAGCAGGCAATCGCCTTCCAAAATAAAATCTGAGAATTTCTCATTGGTCCGAACGAAGGTGTGTTCTTTGGTCCCTTTGACCATATGACAGACAATTTCTCCCTTGTCGACAACCGCGCTTGCTCGATCTCCCACGACCGACCATCCCGAAAGATCCTCTCCATTGAACAGCGACCGCCAGGGACGGGTTTCGTCTGAAGAGGGCTGATCATTGGCAGATGTAAACTGAGTCAAGCAAAGAACGAGGAGTACACTGTGCAATAAAAACCGTGTTGACAGTCGAAGAGAGATCATAGGAATTATGAATGCTGACATGGAGGATTCTCCAAAGGGCTCAGTGGGAATGGGGAACAACGGAATCGGTGCCAAACTGTTTTGCTGCCATCTCGACTGCAACGGGACTGGGAAGATTCAAAAAAAACTGTGAAGAGAGAACAAAAATTATTTGCTCACAAGAGATGGATCGGTCAATAACCTTAAGCAACCGAGAAGCATCACAGTATTAGCTGAGACCTATTCCTTCCGATCAACTTTTTTAAAATTATCACGTTGCAATATATCACTTAATCAATAATATAACGTATATCTAAAAGTAAACGCAATTTAATGTGCTGTTGTTGGGTGAATGGTCGAATATTATTGATCATCATCTCGAAACATATTGAACAACAGAGCATGGCGATCGACATCAACCATTTTCTTTCAATCAACGACCACATCAATTCTTATCACAAATGAGGTGTTATTATGAAGATTCAAAATCGAAGAGGCTTTACGCTGATTGAGCTTCTCGTCGTGATTGCGATTATCGCAACGCTCGTGGCGATCTTGCTCCCAGCCGTGCAACAGGCACGTGAAGCGGCTCGTCGCTCATCATGTAAAAACAATTTGAAACAGTTGGGTCTGGGTTTACATAACTACCACGACACCTACAACACGCTGCCTCCGGGTCTCATTAATGCCAGGAGTAATGACGACGGAAATGGAGCCGGGAGTTCTTCTTATGGTTGGGCTGCGTTGTCGTTTGCGATGATTGAACAGGGAGCCTTGTATGATGCTCTGCAGGTGGGCACTGTCTCTCTGGCTCAAAGAGCCACCGCAGGTGATCCATTGGCTCGGCTCGATCTATTACAGACGCCGCTTTCCGTGTTTCGTTGTCCCAGCGATACCGGCCCGCTGCTCAATAATAAGCAATGGGCGACGATCATGAACAATGCCAATACCAATGAACAAACCGGTGATGCAGGGACGGCAGGTTCCAGCTATGTTGAAGTCGCGCTATCGAATTATGTGGGGAATAATGGGCCAATCGGCGGACGCAGACCAAATGCAACAACCGATGGTTCTCACCATGTGATGATGTGGTATAGCGGAAATCCGAACAGCTCTCCATTTGGAGTATTCTGGTTGAACTCAGCCGTTAACTTTCGAGACATTACTGATGGACTTTCTAATACGATTCTCCTTGGAGAACGTGCCTATGAACTTCCGAATCCCGTAGGAACGACATGGGAATGTCGAGCCGCCAATCCATTTGGCGCAGGCTCAAATGCAGGAACCACGTCAGGTTGGGACTGGTATCGCCGAACAGGAGTGGCCCAGTTAGGAACAGGCCAGGTGGGGCTGAATTCTTCAGTTGCGAACTGCTATCGAGGATTCAACAGCCTGCACCGTGGGGGGGCACAATTCGTGCTGTGTGATGGATCAGTGCGTTTCATCAGTGAGAATATTGATCAACGACCCGATGCAACTTATCAAAGTACTGTATATGAGAACTTATTGCATCGTGAAGATGGAAGTGTCGTTGGCGAATTTTAGAGTCTCACTTGTGATCACACAATTTCAGCGAGCCTGAGCCCTCAGCCTGTTCAACTTGAACAGGCTGCTTTAGGAATCTGAAGTTGCCAACCAGCAAAGTTGAAAAGGACATTTTCATGAGTGGGAATTTGATGCGAAGTTTGTTTCAAGGGTATTTCTGCTTTGCATTCTGTATAGCAATTTTCTGTACGGGATGCGGCGACTCTGGTCCTGCAGTTGCGCCCGTTGAAGGAGTTGTGACTCTCGATGGAAATGCTGTAGGCGGGGTTGCGGTCCAATTCTATCCGGTCGCAGGTGGACGGGCATCGATTGGGTATACTAATGAAAAGGGTTACTACCAGTTGGTCTATTCGATGCACGAAGCCGGAGCCATGGTTGGGCAACACGAAGTCACTCTCTTTTATGATGATGATCAGGAAAGCAGTGGGATTAAGAGGGTCAAAATCCCCAAAGATTTCAGCGAAGGTTCTCAAACCATCAAAGAAGTCAAGCGAGGAAAAAACGTCATCAATCTGGAGATGGTTTCGAATTAACGGATGTTCGCCATCTTTCAAGTAGACCCATAGCCACCGTCAACGTGATTTTGCGGTGGTTTTTTTATGCGCACGTTGTCATCCATAGGCCGTGCTGAAACCGACCTGTTGTCACAACTCCTGTTGACCCATTTGCATGCCCTGATGAGTTGAATTCTTCGTCTGAAAAATTTTGACGAGGTGACAGTACCGCGTGGAGTTGATATCTTGAAGGTGACAACCACCCCGGCTTCATCTGCTTTGCTCACGACACACGCAGATGAACTTTTTGACGTTGAGGTGTGTCTCTCTCAATACACACACATGCCTGAGTCGAGTTTCGTCCCTCCCGCTTTCCACCCGATCGCAGACCTCATGACCATTCCAACTTCTCCTTCTCCACAGACGACTCCTTCGAGCGCACACACCAGACGGGATCGTCATCTGGGTGAAGGGTATGTTTATGGATTTTTGGCGTATTTCATGTGGGGGCTGATACCGATTTATTTCAAGTCGATCAGTCAGGTTTCGAAGCTGGATATTCTCGGCCATCGCATCACTTGGTCGGTCCCATTGCTCGTATTATTGCTGGCCTATCAGGGAAAGTTTCGGAGTTTGTGGCCGACGGTTTCGAAGCCGGGTGTGTTTCGAAATCTATTCTTGTGCGCAGTCCTGTTATCGACCAACTGGTACTTTTTTTTATATGCAACGCTGACCGGGCAGATCATGCAGACAAGTCTGGGTTACTTTATCGTGCCGTTGGTCAATATCCTCCTGGGTGTGCTATTTTTAGGTGAGCGGTTAAGAGGTTTCCAGATTGTCTCGGTGGGACTGGCGGCAGTAGGTGTGACGATCATGGCGGTCATGGGGGGCGTGTTTCCTTCGATTGCGATTTTTCTGGCGGTCAGTTTCGGGCTGTATGGGTTGATTCATAAATTGACACCCGTCGACAATGTCATGGCCCTCTTGATAGAGATGTTATGTACGTTTCCGCTGGCATTTGGATTCATCGCGTTGACCAGCCCTACAATGACCTGGCAATATTGGTCGACAGAACCGACCATGGTGCTGTTATTGTTAGCGGGCGGGCTGGTGACGACGATTCCCTTGTTGCTTTTTATCACAGCCGCAGGGCGTTTGCCGATGGTCTCTTTGGGGATGATGCAGTATATCGCCCCGTTCATGCAGTTTTTTCTGGCGTGGTTGATGTTTGGCGAGGCGTTCCCTTTGTCCAAGCAATTGGCCTTCGGGTTCACCTGGCTGAGCCTTTTGGTGTTTGCCGTTGGGACTTATGTATACTCGTCAACCGGCTTTCGTCGACAGTCGGCGACGATTCAAAACGCGGAATTGACAACCGGAGAGTTGTCGCTGGCCAGTGAGCCAACTGCTTAACGAGAGATTTTTCACTCTTCAACAATCCGTGGCATTCGCTGTTTTACGCGGGTCTCGTTGTCGACTTGATTGCAATTTGGCTTGTGGACTCGATAATAAAGGTGTGATGATCTGTTCTCGGAGCAGCAGTCGGTGATCGCCTGCGACGAGCGACAGGCTTTATCGAGAGTGGAGGCAATTTAGTCCTCTTTTCGATGCAGACGACTCCCTGCTCCATGAGAAATGCGCATTGAGAAATGCTCCATGAGAAATTCTCATTGAGAAGATTGAGTCGGAGAAGATTGAGTCGGAGAAGATTCAGTCGCCTGAAATGAGAACTGTCTCATGAGTAGGCCGGACCTGAGCTCCAACCTGCAGCATCAGGCGATCCGCCTGCTGGTTACTGAAGGTGTTGAACAGAGATTGTGTTTGTTACAGACAGAGGTGATCCATGGCCGTATCGGTCTTATGTGGTGAATGTGGTCGAACAATTAATGCTCCTGATAAAGCGCGCGGAAAATCTCTGAAATGTCCGGACTGCGGAAATCGCGTCCCCGTGCCTGCAGGAAAGGTAAAACGAGAAAAAGTCGAATCTGTTTCGACCTCGGACAGTTCCGAGTTTCTGGTCAATATGGATCTGGATAAGCTGGAAGATTCTTCCGCAGATATCTGCCCGAGTTGTGGCAAGGATTTTCCTGAAGAAGATGAAATCTGTCGGCATTGCAAATACGACCGCACTGCTCAGAACGTCAGTCGGACAAAACAGCGCATGGTGGCTCCCAAAGGGCCCGACAAGCGCGAGTTTTTCAAGAGGCTATGGGGCGATAGCTACGGCTTTGCGTTCCGTCACATGTCCATCGTGATGTTCACGACATTTTTATATTCCCTGTTGATCCCGGCGGCGCTTTACTTTTTCTTTTTAGCCTACGTCTTGCCACGGCCCACGATGAAGGGGATGTTTTATTTCTTCATGGTCATTTGCCTGATTATCCCGATTGGATGGATCTGGAATCTGATGATCATGGTGATCCATAAGACGCTGGAAAAAAAGAAAGCGATGGGCAAGTGGCGATTTGATTTTGCGCTCGC
>JBGSVC010000339.1:0-7417 GCA_041753175.1 Planctomycetaceae bacterium | reverse complement strand
GCTCAATCACGACGACATCGGACAAGTCCTCTTTATTTACGAAGATGTCAAAATCAGCCAGTGGTCAGTCGAAGAGAAAATTCATTTGATTTCAAACGGTGAAAAACTCTATCTCGTCTCCGAAGAAACCACCCAGATCCTGTGGCATGCAGGACACGACCTCGTCTGGAGAGAAACTCCGGGTTATCTGTCCAACGAAATCACTCTGGCAGGAGGGCTCTGGATGGATGGTCAACCTCACGAATCCAACCGCAAGATTTCCGTCTATTCCCCCTTGACGGTCAAAGCTGATCGTTATTTCACACCCCTTGTTGAATATCTCTCTGCGATCTCTCCTGCGAAATAAGTCATCTTCCATTCATCTGATTCGCATTGAGCTCAAGCACGCTTAATCGATCCGGCTATAACTCCATGAACTGCGTTCAATCTGATCAAGGATTTTCCTTTGACCTCCTCACGTGAACCACTCTTGATCACCACTCCCCAAGGCTTATTCTGCCCCAGAGGCGATTTTCACATTGACCCCTGGGTCGGCGTGAAAAAAGCCATCATCACCCACGCCCATGGCGATCATGCCCGCTATGGCTCCGCACACTATATCGCTTCCCTCGAAGGTCAACATGTCATGCGCACGCGACTGGGAAAATCCATCCAGTTGCAATCATTGCGTTATGGTGAAGTCATCGTTATCAACGGCGTGAAAGTTTCCCTCCACCCGGCAGGACACGTGCTCGGTTCTGCACAAGTCAGACTTGAATCACAAGGAGAAGTTTGGGTCGCATCAGGAGATTATAAAGTCGCACCCGACCCGACCTGTTCTCCCTTTGAGCCTGTCAGATGTCATCATTTCATCACCGAATCGACGTTCGGAATGCCGATTTACCGCTGGACAGATACGAAAATTGTCGCCCACGAGATCAACCGCTGGTGGCTCTCCAATATCCAGGAACAGAGAACCAGTGTCATCTTCGCATACTCCCTCGGAAAAGCACAGAGAATCCTGGCAGGTCTGGATGCAGGACTGGGGCCAATCTTTTGTCACGGTGCTGTTGAGAACCTCAACGGCGCCTATCGGGATTCCAAAGTCAAACTTCCCGAGACACAACTGGCAGGTCGTGGCAATGAAAGACAGATCTGGAAATCAGCCATGATCCTTGCCCCTCCCTCGGCACAAGGCTCGATCTGGTTGCGTAAATTTGGTGACATCTCCACAGCATTCGCATCTGGCTGGATGATGATTCGCGGCGCGCGCAGACGCAAAGCCGTTGACCGCGGTTTTGTCGTCTCTGACCATGCCGATTGGCCCGGCCTCCTGGAAGCAATCAAACTGACAGGTGCAGAACACATCTCCGTCACTCATGGCTATACGTCGCAAATGGCTCACTATCTCAACAACCACGGTTATAAAGCAGATGTCCTCGAAACACGTTTCACCGGCGAGCGTATCGATGGCAACAGTGAAAACGACGATCCATTAGAACTTGAAGACGAGTCCCTCCAAAGTGATCCTTCCAAAATGGTCGAGTCAGAAAATTGAATCTCGCCGACATGTCGAAGGCTTCTATAATAAATCACTTACTTTATTTCTATCGAAGAACAAGCCGGAGTAAAGACCTGCGTGCAGAACTTTGTCGATCTTTATCAGCAGCTCGATGAGACGACCAAAACCAATCGAAAAGTCGCAGCGCTACAGGACTACTTCTCCGTCAGTTCCCCCGCCGATGCGATCTGGGCTATCTATTTTCTCACTGGAAGAAAACTCTCTCGACTGGTCAAAACCAGTCTGCTGAAAAGCCTGACCATCGAGCTCACCCAGACGCCCGAATGGCTTTTCAACGAATGTTACGACATCGTCGGCGATCTGGCTGAAACGATCGCGTTGTTAATTCCTGAATCTTCCACGTCCCATCACATTTCCTTGCATGAACTCGTCGAAGACGTCATGCAACCGCTCAAACATCAGTCGACAGACGACCAAAAGCAGGCAATCACGCGCTTATGGAACCTCATGACCTCTCCTCAAAGATTTGTCCTCAACAAGCTCATCACCGGATCCTTCCGTGTCGGGGTCTCCGAGAAACTGGTCGTACGCGGGTTGGCGGAAGCATTCGGGCTCTCTCCTAAAGTCCTCGCACATCGGCTCATGGGAGAATGGGAACCGACGGTCGAGTTTTACCAATCGATCATTTCCAAGGACGGCGGAGAAGGCGATCTCTCTCGCCCCTACCCTTTTTGTCTGGCTAACCCCTTGCAGGCTGACCCTCAAACATTAGGACCTTCTTCAGCCTGGATCGCCGAATGGAAATGGGATGGCATCCGGGCACAAATGATTAAACGTAACAACAAAGTCTTTCTCTGGTCACGAGGAGAAGAACTCATCAACCCACAATTTCCCGAACTGGAACACGCTGCTCAGGCATTGCCCAACGGGACTGTCATCGATGGCGAAGTCTTGATCTGGAAAAATGAACGTCCTTCGACCTTCGTCGATTTACAACAACGACTGGGCCGAAAAAAAGTCTCTGCCAAATTGCAAAAAGCCCTGCCTGTCTGCTTCATGGCATTTGATCTGATCGAATTTCAGTATCACGACTGGCGTGAAAAAGCCTTCAGTGACAGGCGACACCAACTCGAACAACTCCTCCATCAGTTGCCACACATCTCATCAGACAAACCCTCGACACCTAGTCTTTTTCCAGAACTGGAGAGTCCACAATCCCAAGTCATGATTCAACTGGCTCAGACACTGGACTTTGATCACTGGGAGAATCTGGCAATCACGCGCCAGCGCAGCCGAGAGCATGGGGTCGAAGGCGTGATGCTCAAACATCGCGACAGCCACTATGAAGTCGGACGCGTCGCTGGCGGATGGTGGAAATGGAAAATAGACCCTTACACTGTCGATGCTGTCTTGATTTATGCCCAGCGTGGTCATGGCCGACGCGCCAGTCTCTATTCAGACTACACGTTTGGCGTCTGGGATGGAGGGCAACTCGTCCCCTTTGCCAAAGCCTATTCCGGTTTAACCGACGAAGAAATGCGTAAAGTCGATAAATATGTTCGCGAACACACCGTCGGAAAATTTGGCCCCGTGCGCCACGTCACTCCGAGCCTCGTTTTTGAGCTTGCATTTGAAAACGTCCAACTCTCCGGACGACACAAATCAGGCGTCGCCGTCCGCTTTCCAAGAATGTCTCGTTGGCGTACCGACAAAACCCCCGAACAGGCCGACACCTTGGACAACGTCAAACAGATGCTGCAACAGACGACGTCTCTGACCAAGGACGCCACATAATGTCGTCTCGAAAAGCTGCATCAAAACCAAATAAGACCAAACAAGCGTCTCCATCACAACGGACGTCATCCAAGCCTTCCGGCTGTTCCTACGCCTCCACCCCAGGCTGGAAAGCGATCGAATCCTGGTTTACATCACAAGACTGGTCTCCCTTCTCCTTTCAACGGGAATTGTGGCAGAAGTACCTCTCCGGAGAAAATGGTCTGCTTCATGCCACGACCGGCACTGGAAAAACATACGCGGCATGGCTGGGAACGCTCATCGAGTGGATTGATGCTCCGTCGCCAACTCCGGCTGCTGAAGGTTTGAGAGTCCTCTGGATCACACCGCTTCGCGCATTGGCAGCCGACACCGCATCTGCATTGCAGAAACCTCTCGACGATCTTGGCATTCCCTGGTCACTCGAAACGCGCACCGGTGATACGTCATCAAGCATAAAATCTAAACAACGCAAACGTCTCCCCCACGCCCTGGTGACAACACCCGAAAGTCTTACGCACCTGCTCACCCGTATCGAAGCGGCTGATCTGTTTAAAAATCTCGAATGCGTTATTGTCGACGAATGGCATGAACTCATGGGGAGCAAACGAGGCGTTCAGACGGAATTGGCCCTGGCGCGTCTGCGTCGCTTTGCACCACACATGCGCACCTGGGGCCTCTCTGCCACTCTGGGAAATCTTGAGTGTGCGCTGGAAACACTTTTAGGCCCCCATCAGTCCGGTGTCATCCTCTCAGGCGATATCAAGAAAGACTATCGGGTACACTCGTTTTTGCCCGAGAAAATGGATCAATTTCCCTGGGCTGGTCACCTCGGCTTAAAACTTCTCCCCCAAATGCTTGCCCAACTCGACCAAGGCGGGACGGCGCTGATTTTCTCCAACACACGATCGCAAACTGAAATCTGGTATCAGGCGATTCTTCAGGCACGACCAGCATGGGCGGGCGAAATTGCGATCCATCACGGCTAACTGGATCAATCCGTCCGTTCATGGGTTGAAGACGGACTCAAACACGGCACCCTCCGATGTGTCGTGTGTACATCAAGCCTGGATTTGGGAGTCGACTTTAGTCCCGTTGATCGCGTCTTCCAAATTGGATCTCCCAAGGGCATCGCCAGACTCATGCAACGCGCCGGCAGAAGTGGCCATCGACCCGGTGAATCCTCCGCTGTGTTTTGTGTCCCGACAAACGCTTTTGAGCTCATCGAAGTCGCCGCCGCACAAGACGCCATGGCCGCAGGCCACATCGAACCCCGCATCCCCTACGATAAACCCCTCGATGTGCTGGCACAACATGCCGTCAGCATGGCTCTGGCCGGAGGATATTTCGAACAACAGTTGTACGACGAAGTCCGTCAAACCAGAGCCTTTCAACATCTCAACCGCACGGAATGGGAATGGATCCTCGATTTTATCACCCGCGGCGGTCCCGCACTTCGCGCTTATCCCGATTATCAACGAGTCAGAATCGATGAGCAGAACCGCTACATCCTCGATGATAAAGCCATGGCTCGCCGTCACCGCATGTCAATCGGCACGATCTCCAGCGATGCCTCCATGCATGTCCATTACCTCAAAGGTGGGCGTCTCGGATCGATCGAAGAATCATTCATATCCAGGATCAATCCCGGGGAAACATTTGCCTTTGCCGGAAAAGCCCTGGAACTAGTGCAAATTCGAGACATGAAGGTTTTCGTTCGCAAATCCAAACACAAACCGAACACCGTCCCACGATGGGCCGGCGGTCGCATGCCCTTTTCCACAGAACTGTCTAAAGCCGTCCGTCATCGACTTCAATTGGCTCGACGCGGCGATTTTTCCCGACCTGAAATGCAGGCCGTACGCGATATTCTCCGAATCCAACAAGAATGGTCTATCGTGCCCCAAGAGAACCAACTTCTGGTGGAAATGTTGTCCAGTCGTGATGGGCATCACTTGTTTTGTTTTCCTTTTGCCGGTCGACTTGTTCACGAAGGGCTGTCTGCCCTGCTGGCCTTTCGTCTCAGTCAACTGCGGCCGATCTCGTTTACGTTTTCCATCAACGACTATGGCTTTGAATTGCTCTCACCCGATGAAATCCCGTTTCAGGAAGCACTGACAAACGGGCTGCTCACTTCTGAAAACCTGGAAGCAGACACTCTGGCCAGTATGAATGCCGCCGAAATGGCGAAACGCCAGTTTCGAGACATCGCACGCATTGCCGGTCTGGTCTTCACGGGTTTCCCCGGACAATCAAAAACCGCCAAACAACTTCAAGCCTCCAGCGGGCTGCTCTATGATGTCTTTTCTAATTACGATTCCGATAATCTGTTACTCAAACAGGCTCAACGCGAAGTCCTCGATCTGCAACTCGAACACAAACGCATGGCTCAGACTCTTGAAATGATGCAGGGGCAACAACTCTGCCTCACCCGTCCTCCACGTTTCACACCGTTCGCGTTTCCGCTGATGGTCGATCGATTACGCGGCAAACTCAGTTCAGAACAACTCTCTGCACGCATTCAAAAAATGCAACTGCTGCAACAAAAACTGACTTAAACACTCTAACGTGTAAGATTGAACGCTGACCTATCATGGATGGTTTCACACTTTCTATTGCCGACACAACCTTGCAACTCTTTGCTGAGCGCTGTCTTTATTGGCCCTCAGAAAAAACCCTCGTTGTCGCGGATCTGCATTGGGGCAAAACGGCAACGTTCCGCAAATTCGGACTCCCCATTCCCGAAGTCATTACCAATGACCTGGCCCGCATCTCATCCGCGATATCTCACACCTCTGCAGAAACGCTGTTGATCCTCGGGGATCTCGTCCACGGTTGTCATTGGGAAGATCCCATCCTTCATAAAGCCATTACCTGTTGGCGCGAAAAACATTCCAATCTCTCAATCCATTTAGTAGCCGGAAACCACGATCGCCTGCCACATGGCCTTCCCGACAATTGGCAGATCACCATCCATCCCCATCAACTTAAACAGGGACCATTTTGTTTTCAACATCATCCCCAGCCCTGCGACCGACATTTCGTACTCGCCGGCCATTGGCATCCCAAATTCCATCTCACTGGCAAAGGGCTGGGAAGCCACAAACTTCCTGGATTCCTGTTCAAAGACGAATTCGCCGTTCTGCCGGCATTCTCGGAATTCATAGACAGCAAAGTCATTAAACCCCTTCCATCAGACCGGGTGTATCTCATCGTCGATGGCCGCATTGTTGATGCCAGTCAGCTTGCCCCCTTGAAGCCCCTTAATAATAAAAAGTGAATTCAAACACATCGAACGCTTTTATCGTCAACATTTTTTGTGAGCGACATCAGGCCTGCCCTACAACGTTAACCGACACCGACAGCATCAATATCATCTACGTATTTCAGATCGAGGATCGATTTTACCATGTCACAACCACTACCAGGTTATCTCATCTTCGGAGGGACAGGTTCCATCGGAAAAGCCGTTGCCCGCCGACTGCAAGCATCAGGTCATCCGGTGATGATCGCCGGAAGAAACGCTGAGAAACTTGCTCACACCGCAGCGGAACTCGACTCCTCTTTTTCCGAGATCGACCTGAGCAACCCGGAAACCTTCAAACACGCGATCAATTCTGCCAAGGAACAATTTGGCACTCTTGGCGGGATCACCAACTGCATCGGTTCCGTCCTGCTCAAAGCCGCTCATATGACCACAGACGACGAGTGGATTCAAACCTTGCAGATCAACCTGACCTCTTCATTCTATATTCTCCGTGCTGCAATTCCCGCGATGCGTAGCGAAGGAGGCGCCATTGTCTTTCTCAGTAGCGCCGCCGCCATGACCGGAATGGCAAATCATGAAGCCATCGCCGCTGCCAAAGGGGGAATCATCGGCCTGACACGCAGCGCCGCTGCCTCCTATGCCGGATCGAATCTCCGCGTCAACGCCGTCGCGCCTGGTCTTGTCGAATCAGAAATGACCAGACGCATCTGGGAAAACGATCTCTCTCGCAAAGCCTCCGAAGACATGCACGCCCTGGGACGCATCGGCAAGCCCGACGAAGTCGCCTCTCTGATCACGTGGCTACTGCTCCCCGAAAATAGTTGGATCACAGGTCAAGTAATCGGTATGGACGGCGGTCTGTCTCGAGTCATGCC